>JAFVZE010000242.1 GCA_017508315.1 Kiritimatiellia bacterium
AGATTGCCGCGCCATCTGGAGGACGCGCAAATCGCCCATATCAAAATGTGCGTACCGTTGCCCGAACCGAAGACGTCACATTGACAAGGCACGGCTTAAGCATCAACAGAAAAATCCAACACCGCTATCACTGTACAACAGTTGCACATTCGAGTAACCGATGTACCGGATTCGCCGCGCGCGGCTTGCCACTGTAATCGCTAAATGGTAAAATTGGAAAAATTTCAAAACCAAGGAGGAAAACATGTCAATCAACCGCCGTGAATTTCTGAAAAGCGCCGCATGGATGGGAACGGCCGCCGCCGTTGCCGGGTGTCATCTCAACCGTCTCGGATTCGGAGAAGGCGGGATGATGCAGAATTACGCGTTCGGCAAACTGAAAGGTCGCCGCATCCGCGTCGGCTTCATCGGTATCGGCGGTCGCGGAACGGCGGCGGTCCACCGCGTGGCGATGATTCCCGGGGTTGATATCGTTGCGCTGTGCGACAAGGATCCGGCGAGGGTGGAGAAGAACCTCAAGTGGCTTCAAGACCGTAAATACCCGGCGGTGGACAAAATCCGCAAGTATGTCGGTCCCGAGGCTTACAAGGATCTCTGCGATTTCGGAGACTGCGATGTCGTCTATTGCGCTACGCCCTGGGCGTTGCACCAGCCTGTCGCGCTCCGCGGTCTTCTCGGCGGCAAGGTTTCGCTCGTCGAAGTTACGGCAGCGCTGACCACCGAGGAATGCTGGGAACTTGTAGAAGCGAGCGAAAAGTACCGCCTGCCCTGCATGCAGCTTGAAAACTGCGTTTACGGGGAAATCGAACTTCTGGAACTTCATCTCGCCCGTCTCGGAAAATTCGGCGAGATCGTCCACGCCGAGGGCGCGTACATCCACGATCTGCGCGAAGTCATTCCGAGCAGCGGCAAGTTCAACGGCGAGGCCGTCTGGCGCTACGGAGAGAATATGGTGCACAAGGGCAACCGCTATCCGACGCACGGGCTCGTGCCGCTCTGCCAGACAATGGGCATCAACCGCGGCGACCGTTTCGACTATCTCGTTTCGCTCGAAAACGGACCGAAAAACGTCAACTACGAGGTGTTCAAGCGTGAGTTCCTGTCCGATGCCGATCCGCGCAAGAAGGATCCGCCGGCGGAAATGGGCGATATGAACACGACGCTCATCAAGACCGTCAACGGCAAGTCCATCATGCTCCAGCACGATGTGAGTTCTCCGCGTCCGTATTCGCGCATCAACCTCATTTCCGGCACCAGAGGGATCGTTAGGGATTATCCTTTCCAGTGCGCGTTCGAGGAAAAGTGCTTCGACCGCAAGGCTCACCGGTGGTTTACGGAGGCGGAGGCTTCCGCGGTCCGCGCCAAATATATGCATCCGATGTGGCGCGACGTTTCGGAAATGGCGAAGAAAGTCGGCGGCCACGGAGGCATGGACTTCATCATGGATCTCCGGTGGGCGTACTGTCTGCAGAACGGACTGCCGCTTGATATGGACGTTTACGATCTCGCCGCGACGAGCTGCCTGTGCGAGCTTACGGAAACGTCGGTTCGCAACGGCTCCAAGCCGGTGCAGATCCCCGATTTCACGCGCGGCAACTGGCGCAACGTGAAGCCGTGGGGCGTGGTCAACATAGATCTCGACAAGATGGGCCTTACCGCCGATAAGGTTTCCAGGGATGAAGGCGCTCTCAACGTATGACGCGCATACCGGAGGGCAAGCCGGCGAGAGCCGTCCGAAAGTGATAAATATTATGCTTTTTGCAGGTGTGATGCTCGCGTGCGCGTCGCTCGGCGCTTCGGGAATGCTTGTGCATTTCGACTTTGAGGAGAAGGGCGGAGCGTTCGCCGACGATACTTCCGGCGCAGGGCTTTATGCGACGCTCGCGCGGAATGTCAAGTGGGCCGAGGGCGGCTTCGGCGGCGCGGTCGCGACCGGAGAGAAAGCTGCCGGAGTCAAGGTCGGGAAGATTCCCGGACTTGACGGTGCGCAGGAGTGTACCTTCTTCATACGGTTTCAGCGCAGGAGCGCGGGATTCGGGGCGCATCAGTGCCTGATTTCCGCCGACGGATGGCAGAACTACGGCGGACTGCAGCTGCAGTTCACCGGAGAGGCGCTGAACGTGAGAACGCGTGACGGCAGAACGGACAAGGAGAACATGTGGCGGGTGTTCAACGGCGCAGCCGCCGGCAGGTGGCATTCGGTCGCGGTATCGTTCAAGCGTCCGCAGATTGCGCTTTACGCCGACGGCCGCGAGGTCGCGAAAGGCAGGTGGGATTATCCGATGCGCGACGGCGGGCAGCATATCGGGTCGTGGATGAACCACTCCTTCGGCGGGTTCATCGACGATTACCGGATCTATCGGCGCGCGCTTTCCGCGCGGGAGATCGCCGAGATCGCCGACGATTCCCGCTATGCCGAACTTGAGGGGTATCAGGACGACGGCACCGGCGGCGTGGCCGGCGTTCGCGTGTTCGCTCAGAGCTCTTCGTCTGCCGTGGAACTGCGGAACCCCAAAGGCGCGTTGACGATCGATTCCCTCGGCTGCGTTTCTTCTCTCAGAGACGCCGTCACTTCCCGCGAACTTGCCGCGGAGCGCTGCGAATTCGTGCTCGCGGACATCGCCGGTGAAGGTTGGATGCGTCCGCGCAAAGCGGAGAAGCGCGGCGCGGACGTTCTCGCGTTCGTGTTCCCGGGGAATGCCGGAGAAGTGGAGCTGAAGATAGAACCGTTCGACGGCGGCTGGAAGTTTACCGTCGTAAAGTGCTCGCTTCGCGCATTGAAAAGTCTGGAGTTCTGCCGGTTGCGACCCGACGCGGCTGCAAAATGGAAAGGCTCGTTCGTTAACGGATGGTCCGACGAGCGTTCGGCGGTCGTGGTGCGCAGCGGCGACATCAAAGCGGAGCATACATGGAATTCGCACCTCGCGGTGAAGACGGTCAAGGAGTTTCCCGCGCTCGGACGCAGCGCGCTCGTGGCCGTGGGGCCGCGCGAAGGTTTCCGCGAACAGCTCAAGGCGATGACCGTCGCCGCCGGAGTTCCGCGCTCCAATTCCGGCGGGGCGTGGTCGATGGACAGCGAGGTGTCGCGGTGGAGCTACGTGTTCGCACCCATAGAAAAGGGCGATGTCGACTACTGGATCGAATTCGTCAAGCGCGGCGGATTTTCGAATATCCACATCAACTCCGGCTGGGCCTCGATTCTCGGCGAGTACGAGGTGAGCAGATGGATGTTTCCCGGCGGGCTTGACGAGATGGCCGCCGCATGCGACAGGATCCACGCCGCCGGACTCAAATGCGGCATCCACACGCTCACGGCCTGCATCGGTCTGAGGTCGTCATGGATCCGGCCGGTATGCAGTTCGAATCTCGTGTTCGACGCCAGGTACACGCTCGCCGTACCGCTTACGGAGGAGTCGACCGAAATCGTCGTCAATGAGATTCCCGTCGACAGCCATTCGACCGTCTACACCTATTCGTCCAACGGCAATTTCCTGTGGTGCAACGGCGAAGTGATCCAGTACAGCGGCATCCGCCGGCGGAAGCCGTATGCGTTCACCGGCATCAGGCGTGGGGCATTGGGAACGAAAAAGACCGCCTGCGCGCCTGCCGGTTCCGTGATCGGCTATCTGCATCAGCGCTACAATGCGTTCTATCCCGATCCGGACGGACCGCTCGCGGAGAAGGTCGCCGCGCAGCTCGGCAAGGTCTACAACACCTGCAGGCTGGACGAATTCTACTTCGACGGTTCCGAGGGGATGGGCACGCGCTACGGCATCGACGCGATGCGGCATAAAATCTTTTCAAAACTCGGCGCCCACGACGGGCGCTCTCCCTCCGTCGAGGCGAGCTGCCCGGGCGCCAACAACTGGTGGTTCCAGACGCGCACGGCCACTACCGACCACGGCGTCTACGGAGTCAAGCGTTTCCACGACTGGCACATCGACTGGGGCGTGCGCCAGGGGAGGCTGTGCAATTTTCTCGAACCGCAGATGGGATGGTGGCAGCCGCGTCTCGACTGTCCGCTCGCCCGCGGACATTTTCCGGACGAGATGGAATATTTCGCGGGCAAGAACGCCGGACACGATGCGGCGATGTCGATCCAGGGCGTCGGAATGCGTCCGCTGGCGACAGGCATCCGCAGGCAGCTGGCGATTCTCGGCTGGTACGAGTATCCCCGTCTTGCCGGAGCCTTTGCGCCGGAGGTGATCGGACATCTCGCCGGCGGCGGGACGGAAGGTCGGCTGCGGCAGGAGGACGACGGGCGGTGGAAGTTCACCAAGGTGACTTCCTTCGTCAACCGGGCGCGGAACGCGTGGGAACGCCGGTGGAATGTCGTTTCGGACAGGGCGGCGGACGCGGCGCTCCGGGTGGAGGCGCTCTACGCGGCGAAGCGGAACGAGGGCGCGGTGCCGCTTTTCGGCGCGGACGATTTCAAAAATTTCGCCGTGCGCAGCGCAAAGGGGGTGTCCGCGGAACTCGAGCGCGGCGTCGCCGGCCGTAGCGGCGCGAAAGCTCTTCGCCTGAGCGCCGAGAATACCGGGGCGGAGAAGAACGCGTCGTGGGCGGAGGCCAAGCTCCGGTTCGATTTTCCCGGCAGAAACACGGGAGGAAAAAACATCGCCTTCGGAACCTGGATAAAGGGCGACGGTTCTGGCGCGCTGCTGAATCTCCAGATAACCACCGGACGAGAATTCGGCAGCGGAATTTCCGACCACTACATCCGTCTTGATTTCACCGGCTGGAAATACGTCGAGTTCTTTCTGCGCGAACGCGATTCGGCCAGATTCCCGCATTATCGCTGGCCGTACGGCGGAGGATATGCCCCGATCTACCGCAACACCATCAATACCGCGCACATCGGAACGTTCGCGTTCTATCTCAACGACATTGCCGGAGGTTCCAGGGCGGTCGTGGAAATCGGAGAGGTGGAAGCGTTGGAAATGGTGCCGGCGCGGCTTGACGACGCGGCTGTGATCGTCGGCGGAGCAAGGCACGATGTGCCTTTCGCGCTGAAAAGCGGGGAATACGCGGAACTTGACGATATGCGCTGGACGAAGTTCTCCGCTCGCGGCGACAAACTCGAGTGCGTCCCGGCCGGGGGCACGGTATCGCTCAAAGCGGGCGGCAACGAGGTCGAGTTCGTCTCCGGCGGCTGCGCGGAGGTCACGTTCTTCGCGTTGGGCGAAAAACGCGACGCGTTCGCGGAAAAACTTTCGCCGGAAATGAAAGCGCGGATGCGCTTCGAGGCGCTCGCTCCGTTCGAGTGGAATCCGGCCAGGGGGCTTGCCGCGCCGAAGACGCTGCCGGTCCGTCCCGGAGAAAAGGCCAAATGGAGTTTTGAAATCGTCGGTCCGTGCGGAAATCCGGCGTTCACGTTCAAGACGCTTTTCGGAATGAAGAGGAACGTCTACACCGTGCCGGCATCTGCGGCGGAAGGCGAATCGATCGTCTGCCGCGACGGTGTCAACTATCAGGTGGTCAAGTGCAGGGACGGCGAAGTCGTCAGGGAAGGTCGCCTCGACAGACCTCTGCCGGTTCTGCGCGGCTCTTATCCGTTCGAATTTTCGGCGGAGATTCCCGAAGACGGGATGTGCATCGTCGATATTCTCAAAGAGTATTTCTGACCTCTTGAAAACACCGCGGCCGTATGATAAGCGATTTGTTCAAAAAAGCGATGAAGGCGTTCTGGATTCTTCCGGGCTTCCTTTTGTGGGCGGCTTTTCCGCCCATGGGCGAGAAGCTTGATGTCGTATTCGCCCTCGCGCCGCTCATGTGGCTTTCGCGCCGCGCCGACGCGAAGACGAGCGCGAAACGCTGGTTTCTGTCGGGGCTCTTTTTCTGGACGGCGACTCTGTCGTGGATGCCCTCGATCGTCAAGAACGGAGGTCCGTGGCCGCTGGTCGTGCTCGGCTGGGCGGTTCTTGCGCTTTACTGCGCGGCATACTTCGCGGCCTACGGTTATCTTTCGGCGAAGTCCTGGCGGTGGGCGAGATCCGGCGGGTACTGGCGGCGGCTGGCGATGATATTCTTCGTGGAGCCGGTTTTATGGTGCGCTCTGGAACTCGTGCGCGGCCGGCTCGGCGGAGGATTCGCCTGGAACCAGCTCGGCGCGGTCGCGGTGAACGGCGGCTTCGGCGCGCCGGCGGCTCTCGGCGGCGTATATCTCCTCTCGGCGCTTGTCATCCTAATCAACGGCATGATCGCCGGTATCGTCCAGAGGGCGTGGAACCGTGATGTGCAGGGACCGCGCTGGGCGCATCCGTTGGAGACGTTTCTGCCGTTTCTGCTGGCTTGGACGGTTTTCTGCCGATCGGAGAAGTTTCTGCCCGGCGAGGGAGAGATCAGCCGCGAACCGGTAAGAGTGGCGCTTGTACAACGCAACTTCCCTTGTGTTTTCAAGGCTCAGGAGGACGATCCTTACGCCGTGTATGAGCGGCTTCTGGGCAATATCAAGGCGTTGAATCCCGATTTGGTGGTGCTTCCCGAAAGCGCGATGTGCGAATTCGGTCCGGTGGACGGTCTGCGGGCGGTGTCGTTTTCGAAGTGGCTTGCTTCTTCCGTCGGGGCGTCGCTTCTTGCGGGCGGATCGCGCAGCGATGAAACGGGTCTTTTCAATTCCGCCGCGCTCTATCAGAAGGATAGACCGCTGCAGGTCTATGACAAGGTTCATCTGGTGCCGTTCGGGGAATTCATCCCCGGCGACAAGTGGATAAAGGCGTTGCAGAAGCTCGCTCCGGTAGGCAGCTGCACCCCGGGGAATCTGCGGCTTCTGGAACTTCAGCGCGAAAGCGGCGAACCGGTCCGGCTCGGTGTAGCCATCTGTTTCGAGGACACCGATTCCGCCCAGATGCGCAAACTTGCCGAGATGGGGGCGCAGATGCTTGTTTTCATCACCAACGACAGCTGGTTTTCAAACTCCGTCGAGGCCGAACAGCACGCCTGGCAGGCGCGCGCGCGCGCGGTGGAGACGGGGCTGCCCGTCGTCAGGGTCGGCAATTCCGGCGTGAGCGGCACGCTATCCCCGGACGGCGCGGCTGCATGGCTTGTCGGCGCCGACGGCAGGGTGCTCGTCGATGAGCGCGGCACGATGTTCGACCGGGTGTTTCCGGCGGACTCCAAGACACCTTACGTCCGCTTCGGCGACAAGCCGCTTGTGTTCGCGGCGCTGGTCATATTCGCGGTGTGGATCGTCCGCTTCGCGCTTCGGCGCCGTAAAGGACGGTTGATCCGGTATGTTGAAGAAAACGGTTTTGAAAAAAATGTGTCATAATTCAGACATGAACGGCTCGAATTCATTTTCCCGCAGAGATTTTCTCGCTTCTCTGGCGGCATTTGGCGCGGCCGGAATGCCATGCCTTCGGGCCGGACCGCTTTCGCTTAAGATGCAGCCGATCCGCGGCGGCGCCGCCGATTCGGTTCTGGACGTGACCCGTATTGAACTGCCGGTGGGGGCGACCAAGCCGTTCGGCGCTCTGCATCTGAGCGACACCCACCTTAATTTCTGGGATGTCGGAGATTTCTGCGGCAACAAGCCGAGGGAGCGGTACTGCGCCCGTCGTTGGGTGCGTTTTCCGCAGGCGCTGCAGTCGTTTTACGCTTCGATCGATTACGCGTCCGAACGCGGACTCGTTATGCTTCACACGGGCGATCTCCTCGACTGGAACACCCGCGCCAACCGCTCCGTGTTGGCCCGTGCCGTGAAAGGCGTCGACGTTCATTACGCGATCGGCAACCACGAGTACCATTCGTCGGAAAGCTCGAAAATCCCGCAGATGACGCATCCTGAAGCCCGTAGGTCGCTCGAAGGGATATTCGGCGCGTCGCTCACGGTCTCGTCCCGCACGGTCAACGGCGTCAACTTTGTGGCTTACGACAACGGCGAGGTGAATCTGCGCGAAGAGACCGTTTCCGGGGTCAAGGCGGAATTCGCGAAAGGACTGCCGGTCGTTCTGATGTGCCACATCCCGCCGGTATATACGAAGCGGTTTCTCGACAACGCGGTCGTTTCGCGGCGGAACATCCTGCTCGGGCAGGGAGAAGACGAATCGGCGATCGCGGCATTGCCTTATCCCGAGCCGATAGAAGGACGCTACGACGAGCGCACCCGCAGGTTTTACGACTGGCTGCGCGATCAGCGGCAGCTCAAGGCGATTCTCTGCGGGCATACCCACGTCGAAGAGCGCGACCGTTTTTCGGACACCGCCGACATGATTGTCACCGGCGGCAATTACGAAGGATGCGCCCGCGAAATCCGATTCACATGAGAAGCGGAGGATCGGATTGTCCTATGACAGGTGTGTCGCCGCGTTTGAGAATTTCAATACGAACAAGGAGAATAAATGAAAACGGTCCTGTTTTCCGCTGCGTTGCTGTTAGCCTCTTCGCTTGCGGGAGGAAGTATAGATCTGTATGAAAATGTGACGGAGAAAAACCGCCGCGGAGTAAAATCCGGGAAGGCGTTTGATCTGCGGTCCTGGCGAAACGAGAGCGTGCTTGCGAGGGGGCTTTTCGCGGACGGCGGCGGGGACCGAGACGTCAAACTCGAACTCTCGGTGCTGAAAGCCGAAAACGGAGCGGAGATTTCTTCTGCGGTGGAATACGGACAATCCGGTGTCGCCACCTATTTCCGCTTCGCCGTGCCCGGATCGGCCGCCCCCGGCAGATATCGCGGAGAACTTACGGCGAAGAGAGGGGACGGTTCCGAGTCCGTTTACCCCGTCAACCTGACAGTTCTGGATCGTTCGCTCGCCGGAAACGCGACGCCGGAGGGAAAAGCCGGTAAGGATATCGCCGGACTTGTCCGGTTATGCGGATTCGGCGGCGCCGGTGCGAAGATCTCGCCGGCGAGAATCCGCTGGGCCGCCCAGTACGCGGCGGCGAAGGGGTTCGACGGTTTTCAGCGCCGGGCGGAATTGGAGTTGGCCGGGAATGCGGGGATTTCCGGTTTCGAGAAAGCGGTATTGCTCGACGCGCTTGAAGACGGGCGCAAGATTCGCGCTTTGAGAGCGTGCGGACAGTCTCCGGCCGCGCTTGAGGCCGCGCTTGCGATGTACAACCTCAGGGCTATGGAGCGCGCCGACGAGGAGTCTTTCGCGGAAGCCGTTTCGCTTGTCGGCAGGGAGCTTGACCGGATGGACGGGGACGGAAAAGTGTCCCTCAGGCTGGCCGGTTGGGTCGGCGGCCGCCGTGCGCTGACGCTCGACTGGTTCCGCCGCGAAATGTACGGCTACGCCCCCGATCGTCCGCAGGATATGGTGTTCGACGACAAGGGCGTCACCTTCGCCGGCGGCAAGATGCGCATCAACATCCATGTTTCGCTGCCGAAAGGGGCGTCGAAGGACAATCCGGCTCCGGTTTTCGTGATGGGCGACCACTACTACCGCAAAACCAGCCGCACCAAGACCGATGTCATGCCCAATATGCCGACAAACACGGTGACGGCGCGCGGGTATGCGTATGTGTGCGTGAATTACAACGACGTGGCGCTCAACTGCTACAACGACGAATGGTCCAATAAAGTCCACAGCGTCTACGGTGTCGGACGTGGCGATGACTGGGGGACGATTTCGGCCTGGGCGTGGTGCTTGAGCCGAGTGATGGACTGGATCGAAACGCGCCCCGAACTGGACTCGAAGCGCGTGGCGGTGACAGGACATTCCCGCGGCGGCAAGGCCGCTCTTTGGGCCGGTGCGCAGGATCGCCGTTTTGCGATGGTCGCTCCCAACGGTTCCGGCACCGGAGGAGCGAGGCTGCTTCGCATCGACCTTCCGAAGGCGGAACCGCTCGATTGGATGCTGGGACATTCGATCAAGTTCTGGTTCTGTCCGAATCTCCGGAAATTCTGCGGCAGGACCGATGAGATTCCATATGACGCCGATGACCTCTTCCGGCTGGTGGCGCCGCGTCTGGCGTATGCCGCCAGCGGTTCCGGGGACGACTGGGCGGGGCCTGAAGGCGAATTCGAGGCCGCCAAGCGGGCGGGCGACATCTGGGAACTCTACGGCAAGCGGGGCATTCCCCGGGAGACGGAGTTTCCGCGCCCCGGCGAGTGGCTGCACGACAATCATGTCGGCTACCATCTGCACGACGGGCCGCACGCGCTGCGCAAGTGGGACTGGGAGCGGTTTATGGATTTCGCCGACCGGCACATGCGCAAGCCGGGCGACATTCCGGTCCCGGCGCTCGATCCGATCGGGGTCTTCGATTCCGGTGTCGGCGGAATGACCGTGCTCGAGCGGCTTTTGAAGATGGATCTGTACGACAATGAGACCGGCGAGCGCAAAAGCGACGGCCGGGCGGATTTCGAGGGAGAGCGTTTCGTGTATTTCGGAGATCAGGCCAATATGCCGTACGGAGACTACGCCGCGGCCGGGAAAAGCGATTACCTGAAGAAACTGATTGTTGAAGATGCCGAATTTCTGCTGGCGAAAAAGGCGAAGGCCGTCGTGATAGCGTGCAACACCGCGACGGCGTGGGGGCTGGAGCGGGTCTGCGCACGCACGGCGAAGGAAAACGTGCCGACGATAGGCGTTATCGAGGCGGGGGTGGCCTCCGCGCTTTCGCTGCCGGAGATCGCCGGGGCCGCGGGCAATGTCTCTATCGGCGTCATGGCCACTCCGGGAACCATAGCTTCGGGGGCGTACGAACGGACGATTCTGCGCGAGGCGAAGAAGCGCGGCATAAAGGCCAGTATAACGGTCGTTTCGCAGGGATGCGCCGGATTGGCCGACGCGGTCGAGGCCGGTTCTCCGGAGGCGAACGGCATCGCCTGCAGAAACTACGTTGAGCTTAAGGCCAAGCATGCCGCGGCGGAGGGCGCAGGACCTGTGAAGGCGGTCATCCTCGGATGCACGCACTATCCTTTTGTGCTGCCTGCGCTCGAGCACGTTGCGGCCGGCGTGAAATTCGTCGATCCGGCGCTTTCCACGGCGGAGGAATGCTATCTGAACCTGCGGCGGAGCGGGAAACTGCGCGGAAAGGGGGAAATGTCGCTTTCGGCGTTCATTTCGGTGCCGTCGCCGGAACTTGACAGGCGTTTTCTCGACGGCAGCGGAAATCTCAAGCGCTCGTGCAAATACGGGCGTGAACTCGGCGATAAGACGAAATGGACCGAAGTTAAGCACTATTCGGCGATAGACGCCGCGAACAACGCTTTTATCCGCGAGTCGCTGCCCGTCTCATGGAATCTGCTTTATTCGACAACGTATTTTCCCCGCTGATCCCAAGCGGAGCAATTTGATATAATAAACGCCATGAGCACAAGTTCCATAATTATTCTTGCCGTACTGAAGTACATTTTTCTGTTCATCGGCGACGGGATGTCCACCCCGCAGCGGATGGTGGCCGAGGAATATTCGGTCAAGACCGGCGGCGGCAGACTCGCGATGAACCTTCTGCCGTATCAGGTCAACACCCGCACCCGAAGCGCAAATTCCATCGTCACCGATTCAGCGGCGGCGGCGACAGCGATCGCCTGCGGCGAAAAGACCAACAACGGAATGCTCGGGCAGACCCCTGACGGACGGAGACTCGAGTCGGTCGCGGAAGTCGCGAAGAAGGCCGGCATGAAAGTCGGCATCATGACCACGGTGGCCATCGCCCACGCCACTCCGGCCGGATTCTACGCCCACCGCAGGAGCCGCGGACAGTATTATCAGATCGGGCTCGATCTCGTCGCCAGCGGATTCGATCATTTCGCCGGCGCCGGTCTTTTCGGCTGTCAGGACGACCGCGACGATCCGGAGTTCTGCGGCAACATTTTCGAACTGGCCCACGATGCCGGATATGCGGTGACGCGTACGAAGAAGGAATGGCAGGCCCTCAAGCCGGGCGGTCGCAGCTGGAGCGTGTTCGGCGGCAACTCGGCCATGCGTTTCGATATCGACAACGACGGCGGAGGCGAGGCTAAACTGCATGAAATGCTCGAGAAGGGGATTGAGCTGCTCGACAACCCGAAAGGTTTCTTCATAATGTGCGAAGGCGGCAAGATCGATTACGCCGGACACGCCAACGACGCGGCCGCCAATCTGCGCGACGTGCTCGCTCTCGACCGGGCGGTGAAATCGGCACTTAAGTTCCAGGACCGGCATCCCGACGAGACTTTGATCATCACGACCGGCGACCACGAGACGGGCGGAATGTCGATGGGGTTCGCCGGGGCGGGCTATTCGTTCAAGGTCGAAAAGTTCTCGAAGCAGAAGGTGTCCGTCGAGGAGTTCTCTTCGGAGATCAAGCGTTTCATCTCAAAGCGCGCCGGGGAGAAACTCTCTCTCGACGACGTGAAACCGCTTCTCAAGGAGCGTTTCGGGCTTGAAGATCTCTCGAAGTCCGAAACGGAAAAGCTCGGCGAGGCGTTCGCCAAAGACGTGCATAACGTCAAGTCGCGTCTCAAGGACACCACCGCCCACGATGTCAGGCGCCTGTATGTTTTCGCCCAGACCGTCAAGAACGTGCTTGCCGCGAGGGCGGGAGTGGGCTGGAGCACACATTCCCATACGGCGCTGCCGACACTGACCACCGCCAAGGGGCCGGGGGCGGAGATTCTTGTCGGCATGACGGACAATACCGACATCGGAATCCGGCTTAAAAAGCTCATCGCCGAAAGAGTCAGGTGAAATCCCGCTCCTTCATGACGACGCTTGCGCTCGCGGCGCTTAGCGCGGCGATGATGTTCGTTCCCTCTCCGCGCACCGTCGTCAGCGACAACGCGCGGACGGCGGTCGCCGAAGTGGTCGAGACCGACGATTCGCTCATAACGCGGAGCGGACTTCTCGAATACGGGACGCAGCGTCTTACCGTCGAACTGCCGGACGGTACCAGACGCAAAGCGGTCAACGAGCTGCGCGCCCAGCTCGATATCGACAAAAAATTCCGGATCGGCGATTCCGCTCTGGTGACGACGGGCGAGGAGCCGCTGACGGCGCGCGACCATTTCCGGACGGGCAAAATGGCGTTTATGTTCCTGCTGTTCGCCGCGCTGCTGCTGCTCTTCGGCGGCTGGACGGGGGCAAAGGCGCTTTTCAGTTTCGTGTTCTGCTGCATCGCGACCTGGAAGGTGCTCATTCCGCTCGTCCTCGACGGCTGGAACGCGTCTCTTACGGTCTTCGCGACGGTGTCGCTGCTGACGGCCGTCATCATGTATCTCGTGGCCGGTTTCACCAGAATAGGGATTTCGGCGTTTCTCGGCTCGATGCTGGGAATAGGCGTTTCGCTTCTGTGCGCGCACGTCAGCATGCCGCTTCTGCATATCAACGGCGCGACGATGCCGTTCTCCCAGGCGTTGCTGTATTCGGGCTACGAGTCGCTTGATCTTGCCGATATTTTCTCCGCCGCGGTGGTTCTCGCCTCTTCCGGCGCGGTCATGGATCTGGCGATGGATATCGCCGCGGGCGTGGGGGAGGTTCACCGCCACAATCCCGCCTTGTCCGGAAGGGAGCTTTTCGCGAGCGGGATCCGCATCGGCAGGGCGGTGGTGGGAACGATGACGACCACGCTTCTTTTGGCGTATTCCGGAGGATACATGACGCTTCTGATGATGTTCGCCGCGCAGGGAACCCCGCCTTGGACTTTTCTCAACACCACGCTCGTGTCCGCCGAGGTCGTAAAGACGCTTGTCGGCAGTTTCGGTCTGGTGCTGGTGGCGCCGTTCACGGCGATGATAAGCGCAACGGTAATGAAAAGATGACGGAACTTTACGATACCCACGCCCATTTCGAGCCCGGCGACGACATAGCCGCGATTCTTGAACGCGCCCGTTCGGCGGGCGTCGGCCGGATAATGGCGGTTGGAGGCTCGCCGGAGCTCAACGCAAGCGCCCTGAAGGCGCGAGCGGCGGGCTGTGCGGCGGTGGCGGTCGGTTACGACCGCGATCAGGCGCTCAGGGAACTTCCTCCGCTCGATTGCGACGGTGCGGACGCCGTCGGCGAAATCGGACTGGATTATCATTATTCGCCCGAAACCCGCGAGGCGCAGCTGCGGCATTTCGCTTCGCAGCTGGAGATCGCCAAAGATTGCGGCAAGCCGGTGGTGATTCATACGCGCGATGCCGACGACGACACGCTCGGCGTGCTGCGGGAAATTCCTTCGCGCGGCGTGATACACTGTTTTACCGGTTCGCCCCGGTTCTGCCGCGGACTTCTCGATCTCGGGTTCATGATCTCGATTTCCGGCATCGTCACATTCCGTCTCGCCGACAATGTGCGCGAATCGGCGCTCGTAATCCCCGACGAGCGCATTCTCATCGAGACCGACAGCCCGTACCTCGCGCCTATTCCGAAGCGCGGCAGCCGCAACGAACCGGCAAACCTCGCGCACACGGCGAAATTTCTTGCGGATCTGCGCAAAACCCCGTTGGAAGAGTTTGCCGCGCTCACGTCCGCCAACGCGGAAAGGATGTTATGCACCGGCTGCTGACGACTTCGCGGGAACTTGATTCGCGGACGCCGTCGCTCACGAAGGAAGCGGCGCGGCACTTGAAGGTTCTGCGGCCCAGAAACGGAGAAAAAATCGAACTTTTCGACGGACTGGGTTCGTGGCGGGTGTATGCGTATGCGGACGGTCGTCTGACGGCGGTTTCGGATAAATGCCGTTTGCCGGAACCGAAACGGCGACTGACGCTGTTTGCCTGCGTCACGAAGGGTTCGCGCTGGGACTGGACGATAGAAAAGGCGACCGAACTCGGCGTTTCGAGGATCGTGCCGGTCATCAGCGAGCGCACGATCGTGCGCATTCCGGCCGCGGAGCGCGAAGCGAAGCGCGAGCGGTGGATGCGCATCGCCGCGGACGCCGCGAGGCAGAGCGACGCGAAGTGGCTGCCGCAGGTGCTTGCGCCCGTTGACTTCGGCGAATCGCTCGAACTGGTCAAATCCTGCCGCTGTTTCGCCGGCGCGCTCACGCAGCCGCGTCCTCGGCCGCTTGCGGAAGCCGTGTGCGCGGCGAAGGAAGACCGCGACGGCGAACCGGACTGGGGAATTTTCATCGGACCGGAAGGGGATTTTACCGCCGGGGAACTTGCCGCTCTTCTGAAACTGGCCGAGCCGACCGATTTCGGGGAGACGATTCTGCGCGCCGAAACGGCGGCGATATTCGCATTGAGCGTTCTGAAAGGGCATTTGATGTCAAGATAATGCTTTCTACTTTATAATGCGGAAAAAAGTTAGGGGGGGGGTAATTTATTGCAAATAACCTGTTTTTCAGAGTTGACAAAAAATGTCATGGTATGGTAACATTCAACCAAAACAAAGAAAGGTGTCCGTCTCGACTATGGGATGGTAGCGGTTAAATAGCAATGAAAAAGAATATTCTGCTTTCAGCTCTCTTCTGTACATTTGCCGCAACGGCTGAGCCGCTGACCCTGACCTGGAACGGCGGCGACAGCGGCTATCTTTCCGATGACGCTTGGAGCGGCGGCGTTGAGGGGCACCTTACCCCGCAGAATGGCGATGCGCTTGTATTCCCTAAAGGCGGTTCATTCATCAACGATATCGACGGACTCAAGGTTTCGGCGCTTACATTTACTTCGTCTGCCGCTGTCGCCTTGGCCGGTGAAAAGGTCATTACCGTTATGGGCGGGGGTAAAGTGCATACTTCTGGCGCCGGAGCGGTGAGCATATCCGCACCGTTACAGATGGGTGACGGTGCCGATGCTGAGGCACAAGGCGAAGATGATCTCATCAATCCTCCTGCTCCGGTAATTATTGCCGCATCGGGAGATGGCAAGATAATCACTATTTCCGGCGTCATCTCCGGTTCTGCGCCTATTGCCGTAGGCGCGGCGAGCGGAACGGTGGAGTTTACCGGGAATAATACGTTCACCGGCAAACTTTCCGTCACCAATGGAAAGTTCAATGCGACAGGTAAAAATGCTCTTGGGGCCGGAGAGGAAGAGATTCTTTTCGAAACCGGCAATGGCAACGGCAGGGCGAAGGTGGCTCTTGGGGGGATTACGGTTAACAAACCGGTCTTGATCAACGGTGGCGCCGTTACCGGGGAATTTCATGTCAAATCGACTTCGCAAAGCGTGTTTAACGGCACGGTAACTGTTGTAAATCCGACTAGTTTTCTACTCGACGGATGGACAACGGCTATTTTCAAGGGGGCTTTCAACTGTACGGGAACCCTTCAGGGCGATGTCAATACCGGCAGTACCTTGAAGATAGCAGGCATCGGCAGCAGTATCGCGACGTTCAATCTCGGTTTCACTTCTTCTGCTTCGACCGAGCCTAAATGGTATGCGAAGTATGTGGTCAGCGCTCCAGTCAAAATATCAGGTGCCGACTTCAAGTTTTATGGGATGAATATCCGCAAGGCGCGAGGACAGTTTGTTATGGAAGTTGCCAATGCTTTCAGCAATACAAGCACTTTGGCAAAAGACAGGGAGATTCCGCTGCGATATTCAGCTTCTGCGGAGAATACGACGTTCAATATGAACGGGTACGATCAGACGTTTATGAGTATTCAGGATGAAGCGGCGAAGTCTTCCAATGTCATTACGAGCGACAAGGCCTGTGTTCTTCGGCTCAAGCAGAATTGGATTGCAAATACGATAATTGACAGTGCCGGAACATTGCGGGAGCCTTCACCGCGCAGAGATTGCTTTCCCGGTGCCGTGGAAGGCAAGGTTTCCGTTTCCGTCGAGGGTAGCGACAGCTGCTACTTTGCCGGTCCCAACACCTCTACCGGGTCGTTTTCGCTCACCAATCAGGCATACTGCGGTTTTACTTCAACGGGCGTTTGGAAAGGAACGAATTTCTTCGTTTCCGCCGGGTCGACGCTGGTCGTTTCGAATACGGCGGCGCTGCCGGCCAAGTCGCAGATCAGGTTGAGCGACGCTCCGGAACAGGAAGTCAAATCTTCCGTTCTGCTGGGTGAAGGGAACTATACCGCCACTTCGATGTCGGTTGACGGCGAGCTTCTTTACCGC
>JAFVZE010000243.1 GCA_017508315.1 Kiritimatiellia bacterium
CACCGCGGCGAAGAAAAATCTGTCGGGTCTGGTCCGCTGCAACGGAGGAAACGCAAAACTCTTCTGCGAAGAGTATACCTGGAACAATTGCGGGCGGCTTGAAATCGACCGCGCGTATACGAACAGCGCGGACAAGACGGTCACATATCCCGCAACCGCCTGGATCGGCGGCGACGGCAAAACCGTCGGACTTCCGATAGAGGGAGGCAGCCGCTACGATTTCTCGCTTGAAGTACGCGGTGAAGTGAAAAAGGCAAATTTGAACATTCAGGTCTGGAACGACAACGTATGGGGCAAAGATTCCAAGACGATAAAAGCCGACATCAATCGAATTGCCGTTCAGAAGACCTGGACGCTCTATAAGGGCTCTTTCGTCGCGCCCAAGGGAGTGAAGAACGCTGCGATCGCGCTTTCTCTCTGGGCTTCGACGCGCTATCCGCCGGTGTCGCTTAAAGTGGGTGACGCGGTGTATTTCGACAACGTGAAGTTTGAAAAGGCCGAAGACGGTTTCGCGGCGCTCAAAAAAGGCGGCGCGGGCAAGGCGCGTCAGGCCGAGCGGGTGAAAAGCGCCGCCGCCGGAACATCGTTCAATGATTTTTATGTTTTTTCGCGCAACGTCGGGTGTGTGAAGGCTGCAGAAGAACCGCCTGAGGTAGACGTCAATTTTGATGACAAGGCTGTTTTGATCGATGTTGCCGTTGATGACTCCAAGGGTATTTCGAAGGGAGATAAAGTCGTCTGGTCTGGAGACGTGATAGAGGTTTTCTTCGGGCCGGTGAGCGACAACATCGATCGGAAGTTCACGCAGATCGCGTGGAATCCGGCGGGGAATAAATTTTCAAATCAAGGCGGCAAGGACGGCTGGAGCGTTGAATTGTGCGAGGTGAAGGCGAACAGCTGGAAGTCGCGCATCCGCGTTCCCTTCGCATTTCTCGGATTCAGCCGCATTCCGATGAAAGGCGAATCGCTATCGTTCAATATCTGCCATACCCGCAAGAACGCAAAGGAGTCGCGCAGCTGGGCGAAGGTCAGAAGTTCGTTCCATGAAGTCCAGTATTTCGGCAGGATGATAATAGGATCGTACAGCGAAGGACTTGAACGCGCTTACGGAGTAAAGGAGGAATGCGCTTCGCGCGAGCTTTGCGAGAAGCGGTTCGCCGAACTGGAGACCGCGGCGCGGCAGGCGGAACTTGACCGGCTCAAAGGGTGCCCTTACACGGTTGCCGTAATCCCCGTCGACAGCGATTATTCTATTCCGTTTGTTCCGCGCGAGTCGTTCCGTCCGGTTAAAAAGATTGAACTTAAAGCGGCCGTCAATGAACGCGTGGGACTGCCGGTGGCAATCCTCAATCTGCTCGATCGCAGCGAGGAATACGTGGTAAGGCTTGAGACAAGCACATTTGATCCCAATCCGAGCAAGGCATACGCGGACAAGCAGTATAACGGCACCTGGGGGCTGAAGGACTTCCCCGTATCGCAGATCACGGCGCGTAATGCGCTGCGCTTCAAAGATACCGACAACGAGCCGGTCACGCTTCGTCTTGAGCAGCTGCCGCGCATGAACGAGGCGTGCACTATCCAGGTGCCGCCGAAGGAGGCGGGAGTGGCGTGGTTTGATTTCGACACGACCGACGTAAAGCCCGGCGTTTATGAAGGACGTCTTCGCGTCATTCCGCTCGGCATCGCGTCGAAGTGGGAGCCGTTCAAGGGCGTTGCCTATCATCACCGGATGTATTCCGGCGCGATGCAGGATATTCCGGTGCGTTTGGAAGTGCGGCCGATAACGCTCTCAAAAAATCCCGCCATGCCGAGCGCGTTTTTTCAGAACGCGACCAGCGAAGGGCAGTTCCGGCTGATGCATGAAATCGGCACCCGCGATTTCCAGATTTCGCCGTGGAGCTTCGGATGGGAAAAGAACAAGGACGGGTCGATCGATTTTTCAAAACCGCAAAAGAAACTTGTCAAGGAGGGGGAAGCGGTCCGCAAGATGATCAAGTGGGCCGGGGAATGCGGTTTCAAGCCGACATTCTTCATAGGTTTCAGCGCCTACCGCGTCTTCCAGGGTAATTTCGGCACCAAGAAGGATCCGGAGAAAAACCGCCGTCTCTGGCCGGAGTATCTGCGCGGAGTGAAGATGTGCATGAACGAATGGGGCGTGCCCGATTCCGATTACACCGTCGAGGTCTGGGACGAGCCGAACCCGTCCTGGTTCGACGAAATCAAGGAATCGCTGACGACGGCGAAAGCGGTGGTCCCGGACGTCAAACTGCTCGTAACGCTCGGCGCGCACATAATGTCCGCCGATGATATGCGCAAACTTGATCCTTATATCGACGGCTGGGTGCTGTGGAGCAGCGGTTATTTTTCGCGCAAGGAGCATCTCGATTACGTCGCCGACGCGCTCAGGCGCGGCAAGACGGTCTGGCATTACACCTGTTCCACGTCAGGGCGCACCCCGATTTACGAGACCTACCGCCTGCATCCGTGGTTCGGCTGGCGGCATAATCTCACCGGCAACCAATTCTTCATTTTCCAGGGAATGACCGGCGGATTCGGGCCGTCCGACTTCAAGACCGCCGCATCGTCGGGGATCGCCTATCGCAGTTTTGAATCGACGATGCCTTCGCTCAGGTATATGTCGATGCGTCGCGGCGTAGAAGACATTAAATACTTATTGAAGCTCAAAGAGGTTGCAGGCGACGTTCCTGAAGTCAAGGCGTTTCTCGCCGACGCTCCGTATCGGGTGGTCGAGCGCGAACGCCACGACCGCACCACTCCCGACAAGGTGTGCGAGGAGGCGGCGCGGTTGATTCTGAAGTACACGAAGAAGGATGTCGCGAAATGATGACGGGGTTTTTGCTGACGGCGGCGTTGATGCTCGCCAATCCGGAAAGAGGTTTTAGGTTCGAACAGATGGTCGGTTTGGAGGCGGGAGAGCGCCCCGGTCGCCACATCAGCGACAATTGGCCGGTCAAACGCTTTGCGCATGAGGGTGTGACGGTTGCGCAGGCATACTGTTATCTGATGCGCTATTGCGACAGCGACACAATCGCGCAGTCGAAACTCGACGCGCTGCAGGCCGACTTTGACCGGGCGCGCCGCGACGGACTGAAATTCCTGCTCCGCTTTGCTTATGAGAGTTCGGCATACCGTAAGGATCGCAAGGCTCCGCCGCTTGAACGCGTCCTGATGCACATCAGGCAGTTGACCCCGATAGTGCGCAAAAACATCGATGTCATCTACTGCCTGCAGATCGGCTGGCTGGGAATGTGGGGAGAATTCCACACCAATCCGCTGTGCTACGATGAATCCGTGCGCGGCAGGATTCTCGCCGCCACGCTTGAAATGCTGCCTCCCGAGCGCATGACGATGATGCGACGCATGGAATATAAAATCTCCGCGCTTCGCGCTCTCGGAGATGAGCAGGAGTTGACGGAGAAGAGCGCATTCACTCAAGCCCCTCACGCCCGCGTCGGTTTCTTCAACGATGGAACTCTTGCCTATCATAACGACGGCGGCACATTCCCGTCAAACGGTTTCTGCTACGGCCACAATCCGGAATTTGCGCGGGTCTCGCGTGAAAGCGCGTTCATGCCGGTAGACGGCGAGCTTTACTGGAATGAAGCTCCGGATCCGGTGTCGGCGTGCGGTATTCGCGCGATCGACCGTTTCGTCCGCCACCACTATTCGACTTTCAGTCTCGTGCACGGATATTCGGAACTTGATTATATTCCGATAAAAGGATCTATTGATGCGTGGAAGGTCACTCCTGTCACGGCGGAAATGCTTGAGGCTCATGGTATAGCTCCGGACAAGTGGTATTTTCAGGAGAAGGCGATGCCGAGCGCTTTCGAGTACATACGCGATCATCTCGGCTACCGTCTGCAGCTCGTTTCCGCAGATTCAAGCCGAGTCGTCATCCGCAATACCGGTTTTTCGCGGCCGATTAATCCGCGCAGCGCTTACTTTGTGCGCATAACTGCGGACGGAAAGCTTACCGTCGCGCCGACTGGGTTCGACTGCCGCAGGTTCACCCCGGGTGAGGACGTGACGCTGGTGGTGCCTAAAACGCTCTCCGGAAAAGGACTGCTTGCGCTATGGATGCCGGACGCTGCCGAAAGTCTGCGTTTGCGCCCCGAATATGCTGTCAGCATGGCCGGAGCGCAGATTAAAGACGTTGAAGGGCACCGCCTGAATATCCTCAGCAACTGATCTGGGGAATCTTCAGCGTCTCGCCGCCCAA
>JAFVZE010000244.1 GCA_017508315.1 Kiritimatiellia bacterium
CCGTGTCGGTGCGGGGATTTCTCGGACGGAACCACAAGGGCGACTGCTGCGCCATCCCCACCAATCTCGTAATTCTCGCGCAGACCGGCCCCCGAGAACCGGTCAGCGCCTCTCTGCCGGAACTGCTCCTCAACAAATATCCCGGGCGCCGCATCGTCATCTGCGGAACCGTCCGCGAATATTTCGAGGATGAAATCGATGCGCACTACCTGTACCTTTCGCTCAAATGCGGAGCCGACAATTTTTTCGCCGTAATGGACAATTCGCCGCGCAATGTCGAATTCGCCAGAAGTCTCCAGGACTGCAAAGTCAGAATCGTCGGCGACTGCAAGCCCTACTGCTCGCCGGGTCTCCGACATCTTTTCGGACCGCTGATCTCCTGCAACCCAGACAGCATCACCATCGTCGAACCGCCGCCGGAAGACCCGTACGACGCGGAACTTCTTTCGCGCACGGCCGGCATGTCGCCGGCAGGACTGGCGGCGATGGGCAAGCGGCGTCTGCAGGGAACCGTCTGGGCGGTACACGATCGTACGGACGTGATCCTTAAAGACGATGCCGGCAAAATCCACCGCGTCGCGATCCGGAACGCGCCGCCGGAAATCGGGACGCGCATCGAAACGGTCGGATATCCCGAAACCGATCTCTACAATCTCAACATGGGCGATTCCGTCTGGCGGAAAATCGCCGGGCCGATCCTCCCGCGCGAGCCTCCGCGCGACACCTCGCCGACGGAGATTTTCAAATCCCAGAACGGCCGCACCGTCATCGACCCGAAGTATCACGGCGTCACCGTCCGGCTGCGCGGTTCGGTCGTCGACATGCCCAACCCCCTGCGCGGCGGAAGAAAATTCGCTCTCCGCTCGGACGGGGTGACCGTTCCCGTCGACTTCAGCGCCTGCAGCCGCGTGCCCGAGCGGCTGAAGGCAGGCTGCAGCGCGACTGTTTCCGGCATCTGCATGGTCGAAGCGAAAAACTGGCGCGCCTACTCCGGCTTTCCGCACGCGACCGGGATCACCCTGCTCGTACGGGACGAAAACGACATCGTCGTAACCGCCCGCCCGCCGTGGTGGACCCCGGCAAGGCTGCTCATCGCGCTCTCTTCACTTCTCTGCGCCGTCATCGCGCTGTTCATCTGGAACCGGATTCTCAACCGGCTGGTCAGCCGGCGCACCCAAACCATCGTGAAGGAACGCCTGGCGCTGGCCGAAGCGGAACTGAAAATAGGCGAACGCACCCGCCTGGCCATCGAACTCCACGACTCGCTGTCGCAGAATCTCGCCGCCGTCGCCTGTCAGATTTCGGCCACCAGGAGCGCGGCGAAAATCAACATCGGCGAGACGATGCGCAACCTCACCACGACCGAAAGGATGCTGCTTTCATGCCGTAGCGAACTTCGCCGATGTCTGTGGGACCTGCGCAACGACGCATTCGACGAAAACAACATGTCCGACGTTGTCCGCAAGGTCCTCGCGCCGGTTCTCGGCGGGGCCGAACTGCTCGTCAACTTCAACGTCCCCCGCACGCGCCTCGACGACTCCACCCTTCATTCGATAATCTGCATCATCCGCGAACTGACCGTCAACGCGATCGTGCACGGGCATGCCGACCGCATTTCGGTCGCCGGCGTCCTCAACGGCTCGATTCTCGATTTCTCGCTTGAAGAGAACGGCTGCGGATTCGACAGCGAGAACTGCCCCGGACCAGCGCAAGGTCATTTCGGCCTCGCGGGCGTCCGCGAGCGGATCGAGCGGCTCGGCGGAGCCTTTACGCTGAAATCACGAAGCGGCGAAGGCTCCTGTGCGAGAGTTTCCTTCCGCATTTCGTCCAACAATCCCGAAGATTGATAGCCATGAAAAAAACGCGCATTCTGATCGCAGACGACCACATGCTCATGAGAATGGGACTTAAGTCCATGCTCCAGTATCAGACCGACATGACCGTCGTCGGAGAAGCGGCTAACGGCGAAAGCGCCGTCCGGCTCGCGAAGGAACTCCTGCCGGACGTCGTCATCATGGACCTGATGATGCCCGTCCTGGACGGAGCCGAAGCGACGAGACAGATTCTCGAAAACAATCCCGAGACGAAAATCATAATCCTGACCTCGTTCGGATCATCGGAAGACATGAACCGGGCCTTGAGCTACGGCGCGGCGGGAGCGCAGATCAAAGAGGCCCCGACCGACAGCCTGATCGAAGCGATCGGCGCGGTTTTGAAGGGCAAAAGCGCCATCGCGCCGGAAATCGCCCATGAAATCGAAAAGAAGACCGTCCCGATTTCTCTCTCCGACCGACAGCGCGGCATTCTGCAATCCGTCGCAAGAGGGCTGACCAACAAGGAAATCAGCGTACAATACGGGCTTTCGCCCATCAGCGTTAAAAAGTACCTGTCGGCTATATTCACCAAAATCGGCGCGGCGAACCGTACCGAGGCCGTAACCATCGCGCTTCGCAAACATCTTCTGAAAGTCTAAGAACCTTGCGGATACCCTTGCAAAGGCGAAGGTTTAGGCAGTCCCCAGCCTCTCAGCTCTACACCCGCGCTTTTATCGCCGCGATCTCGCCTGCATCCATTTTTGTGAAACCGAAGCAATTGTTGAATTTTGCCAATGAGCTATTGGTCAGATCTTGGCAAGGATGTCGGGAATGTTGGATTTGTCAAGGGAGGAAAAGGCAAAACACTTCTTGCCGAGATAATTCAATGATGCACCAACATGAATCAGTGTCGTCTGGTCAATGACCAGAAATCGATCATGATTCATCGCTGTTTAAGGTCACAATTTGTGACCTTAAACTTGTCTCTGTACTTGAACCGGTCACAATTTGTGACCGCATATTTGCAACATCATCTTTATTCAACTGGAACATGTAACGCTCTGGAAAACGTTCTATGTTACGTTTTACAGCTTGGTTAAGTACTTTCGTCACAACACCATACAACTCCGCCAAATCCCTATCAAGCATAACCTAAACGCCGCGAATCGTGAAGATTCGCGAACGTACAAAAAAAGAGTTTGATAATTCCTGTATGGTTAGCTCGTTCATGTCCTATAAAATTCTCGTCAGAAAACATCTAAATTACATCATTTTTGCGCCAATAATAGTAGAGGGCTCGAAAAAAATCAGAACCCGACTCCGAGTTGCCGTCCTTTCGGTTCGAAATTTTATTTGTTGTTTGTGTTGGTATTTCAGTTGGTGTCGCTGTGGACGACATTGCGGTGTCGCCGTGGACGACACTGTGCCCTTCCCCGCCTTACACTGTGCCCTCCAAGCGGTTACACTGTGCCCTCCAAGCCATCTCACATTATCTCTTTCTCATCTCTTTACCTGAAAATTATTCTAAGACCTTTAGAATCGATGCGAGCGGAAAACCTTTCATTACCGCGCACATATTCAAACACCACTTCAAGAAAAACTGACGTCGGCGAATTCCGAAGTCGCAGGAAAGAGCGATGATGAGATGCGTACCGGGCGCGATCGCCGCTCAGCGGCTGGACTCCCA
>JAFVZE010000245.1 GCA_017508315.1 Kiritimatiellia bacterium
GGTGATCGTGGTCGTGATCGCCTTCTGCCCGGCCTGGGCAAGTTCCTCCCAGAGCGGCTTCATGAGCGCGTAATGTTCCTTTGAGAACGGCTTGACGCCGTGGTAGCGCGCAACCGCCCACGGATGCTGCCAGAGATCAAGAAAGAATTTCCAGTCCTTGGCTGCCGGCAACTTGCGGGAAAGAACCTCCAATTCAACCGGGAAGTCTATCTTGGCTCCGCCGGCGGCGATGACCGAGAAGCTGCCGCGGTAGATTCCGCTCGCGGCATCCGCGGGAACCTTGACCGAGAGCCACACCGGACGAAAAGTGTTGGTGGACATCGAAAGCGAAGCGGCGTCATCGAGAATATCGCCCATGTAACGGGTGCGCGGCTTGTCGTTGGTCCAATGGAGATAGCTCGCGCAAACGTAGCGCACGAAACGCGCTTCAACCGCCGAGGCCGGGATTTCCCCGGCATCTCCCTTGAGCGCGCTGGTGCGGACGCGGACCTGCTCGACCGGGTCCTTCGTCCAAAGAACGAGCTGTCCGTTCACGCGCTCGTTGCGCCACGCGCTCGCCTTCCAAAGACGCTTGGACTCGTCTCCGGGCGCGTTCCTTGCGTCTATGCGCTCCAGCGCCGCGATGCGGCCGTGAAGACCGGCGGCGGGAACTTCAGCGAGACGAAGCTCTTCGGTTTCATAGCGGTTTTTGCGCCAGTCAATGTCCGGCGTACGGTCGTCGACCTTCGAAAGAACGTACTTGTCAACCGGCATCCCTTTCATTTCGGCACGGTGGCGCAAAGTCTCCCAGGTATCGATCGAGACGAGATTGGTCGGTTTGTGGTGGCGGTTGTAAAGCGGCACCATGGCGCGGCGGCGGGTGTTCCAGCGCTTTTCGCAGAGCTTGAGGAGTTCTTCGTCAAGCCCCATCGTGCGCAGAATGCCCTTGGCCATCATCCGGTTGCCGTAGCCGTTCATATGGAGATTGTCGTACGTCACACCTTCAGGCGGCAGATCCGCAGACTCAAGCGTGGCGCGATGAAGCGCATTGAGGTCGGCAAGCGGCAGCTTGCGCTCGGCGGCAACATTGCGCAAAAATTCGCAATATCCCTCCATCGTGAGGTTTTTGCTGTTTTTTTGCCAGCCTGGCGCATCGTTCCAAAGCGTAGGAGTCAGGATTATCACTTTCACGCCGGCGGCGGCGCACTTGTCGAGAATCTCGGTGACATTCTTCTTGAACGGTTCCAGCGCGACTCCGTCAGAGCCGTGACCTACATCATTGCCGCCGCAGGAAAGCGTCATCCAGTCCGGCTTCTTGGCAAGAACCCCGTCAAGCCGCGCGAGCATCTGATCGGACTTGTGTCCGCTCACTCCGGCAGGGATCTTGACGGCCTTCACGCCGGCGCGTTCAAGCCCGTCGATCACAAGATTGACATATCCGCCGTCCTGCTCACCGCCGAACTGCGTAATCGAAGCTCCCATGAAAGCGATCTTCTCGCCATTCTTTACAATCGGCGCCGATTCCGCCACGGACAACGCCAATACGACCACAACCGTCATCATCATTCTCATGCTCATATCGTTTCCTTTATGTTGATCTTTCGCCGTTCCCGCTTTGAAGAGCGACCATGCCCTTCCTGCGTACCGCCAAGGCAAAAGTCGACTGGCGCTTATTTCTCCCTGTCGCAATGTATCTGGCGCGGTTCCGGCGGAATAAAGCCGTGGGTGGAGCCTTGAACATAGCGAATCGACTTTTCTTTTGCCGCAGCATTTTTATACAGAAGCGCTATGCCGGACGGAGGGCTTATATAATCGCCGAGTCCTGCGCTTGCGATCGTAAGTCGGCAGTCGCGCGGCATGCGCTTGATCAAGTTCACCGGATCGTAATAGCCGAGCGCCTCGGTCCATTCAATCGCCCATTTGCCGCAATGCCGCCCCATCTTGGAGCGCGCCAGATCGCAGCTCCACGGAACGTCAAGGTAAAGCGAGGTCACGCCGTCGCACAATGATGCCGCCCAGATGGCCTGCAATCCGCCTTGACTGGCGCCCACCGCCGAAAGATCGCGCCCGTTCCACTCTTTGAGCGTCTTGAGAAACGCCACCGCCCGCATGACCCGGTAGGTCATGCCGGAAAAGTACGCCTGCTCGGGATTCGAGTTCTGCACCTTGTCGAAAGCGTAGTCGCGCCCGGCGGACTTGACGGAGTTGCAAAATTCAGTGTAGTATTCCTTTTCCCGCCCGAGTTCATACCCGTGCGCATTGATCGAAAATCGGATACGGTCTTTCGGCCCCGCCTTGAGCGGAGGCTTGGGCTGACCGAAATTGGCGGAATAACCGGCAAAAGTGACCGAAGCGGGATACTTCACGCCTTTGGTGTAGGCGTCGACCGGCACGGTCATGTAACCGGTAACCGGACGGGGACCGGCGCAATTCACGGATACGGCAAACGTCCTGGTGACTCCGTTAGTAGTCGGAATCTCGACGCACTCCGCCTTCATCGGCAACGAAGCGAGCCTCGCCTTGCGCCGCGCCCAGAAGGAATCGAAATCCTTCGGCTCGGGACATTCGGGTGCTTCATACGGTCTTGCCGCGGCGCCTCCATCGAAAAACACACCGTAAGACATCGCCCACCGGCTGCCGCCCTTTCGCGGATAGACCTTTCCCGACCCGTCGACAAGCTCCGCGCGCAGGCGCACAAAACCGCACTTCGAAAGCGATGTCTCGACCTTGAACGGCTCTTTGCCTGCGACAACCTCGCCGCTCTCCACCTTGCCGTCATCACCGCTGCGTCGCCATTTGATGCGGCTGCCCGCGGGAATCTCGCGGCCCAAATCCGCCAAACGGAGCGTAAAGACGATCTTCTCTCCTACCTCATAGCTGAGAGGATCTTTATCCGTGCGTCCGTCGATCCGCGCGGGAGAATCGAATTCAACTGCGGCGAGCCGGGCCGACAAA
>JAFVZE010000246.1 GCA_017508315.1 Kiritimatiellia bacterium
AAAATCCGGACCGGATCGCAGATGGCGGCTCGGTCAATCGATCGGCATCGGATACTCCGGCGACAACTGGACCGGTGCGGCAGACGCGCAATCGACACTCGAGATTGTCTCTCCGGCGGGAACGGTAGAGGAAAAGGTTTTCTCGGGCACCGGGGTCGACGGGTTTGATTTTGCGGAGCGCGGAGTTTACAGATTGACGCTCACGTCCGCTGCCGGGAAACGGGAAAGTCAGATTTCCGTTTTATCGGCTCCGCTTACGATCAAAGTGCGCTAACGGTTATGAAAAGAATTGTTTTTTGCTTTCTCGGCATTGCCGCGTCTGTCGGTGAGGTTGCCGGTTTTCAGATAAAATCTTCCGCACCGGACGGATTCGCCGAGGCGGAGCTTGCGAAGCATCTGCGGCTTGTCTGCGGTAATCGGCTTGAAGGGTGCAGGCTCACGTTTGTTCTCGGTGAGCGCGCTCCAGGCTCCGGCGAGGTTGAAGCGTTCACGTCGTATGGTCAGCGAGTGGGAGATAAGGTTTATCTCTGGGGCGATGATTCGCGCACCAATCCGAAGTCGCCCAGACGGCCGGGAACGCTTTTCGCGGTCTACGGATTTCTTGAAGAGGTTCTCGGCGTCAAATGGGTTTCGCCGGGAGACGAAGGTATCGTATTTCAATCTGCCGCGTCGGTCGAAGTGCCGGAGAAATGGCAATGGCGCTATGTTCCGCCGCTCATGATGGGATATATCCGCACGCCTCCGCCACGCGATCTGCGCTACGCCAAGGCTCCGGGCCGCAACAAATATCTGCCCAAGGCGATGTATCAGACGACCGAGGAAGCGTGGCGCATGGAGCAGGATTTCCGGATTTGGGCGCAAAGGATGAAGCTTTTCGTGAAAGGGCGGGATTGGGAGTTTGGTCATGCGTTTCTCAAATGGAACGAGCGTTTTCTTGATTCGCATCCCGAATATCTCGCGCTTCAGGAGAACGGCGAGCGCGGCACCAAAGACCGCCGGTGGCACACGCGGCACTGGATGAAGCTCTGCGTGTCGAACGACGCGGTTATTGATCAGATTCTGAATGAATGGTGGTCGAAAGGTATGCCGCGTCACCTGAACATCTGCCAGAACGACGGCTTGGGGCTGCACTGCCGGTGCGACGGCTGCCGCGCTCTTGACTGCCCGGTGCCGGGCGAAGCGTTCGGTACGCACACCTCCGACCGCTATCTCAATTTTGCCAACCGGGTCGCTAAAAAGGCGATGGCGCTGCGAAGCGACGTTCAAGTCTGCTGCTACGCCTACACCGAATACCGACATCCGCCGCGCCGCGAGAAAGTCGAGTTCCCGGAAAATATCGTCGTGGGAATCGTGCCGTCGTACGAAGACGACGGGATAGCTCTGCTTGAAGGCTGGAAGATGGCTGGGCTGAAACGCTTTACCCTGCGACCGAACTTCCTCTTCTATCACGGAGTTCTGCCGCGCGGCTTCGAGCGCGATTTCTTCAACGGACTTAAGGAGTACATTGCCGCCGGAGTCGCCGGATGCGATTACGACTGCAATGTGCGAGGCGGCGTGACCGATTTCGAGAAGTACGCGGTAGCGCGGATAATGAACGGCTCAGCGGTGTCGTTTGAAGAGGTGGAGGCGGAATTTCTTTCGCAGTACGGCGCGGCCGCGCCGCTCATGAAAGCGTATTATCGGCGCGTGCGTGAACGCGGCGAGACGGCACTCGCCGAGGTGCGCAGGAGCGGAGCCGATCCCGACGAAGCCGGTACCGACGATTCGTGCCGCCATCTGACCGTTCTGAAGGCGAATTCGAAGGAAGCGCTCGAGGGCGATCTTGCACTGCTCGTCAAGGCCGCAGCCGTGAAAGGGCTTTCCGATCTGCAGCGCCGTCGCGTCGAAAAGCGGCTTCTCGCCTGCGAACACATGATCAGGACGCGCGAGTTTCTGGTGGCGCGCGACACGCTGCCGAGAGAAGGCTTCGTCAAGCTTGCGTTCGATCTCATAGATTACCGCATCGGCATCTGCCGGAGGCTTCCGGACAACTGGGGGGCGGTTTTCAGAGGTTTCAAGGACGAGGTGCGCTGGTGGCGGGCGATCGCCCCGGAGGTGAAGGCGAAATTTCCCGAGATGGAACTGGACGACTGAAGGTCTACAGCCGCTTAAGGACCATTCTCCGGTTTGAAGATGACGGCGGAAACGTCCAGAGAGTCTATTTCAGGATGAGAAGAGGCACAGCAACGCCACTCCGGCGAGGATCGCGGCCAACGCCTTTCGGCGCATGTCGGTCTCGTGAAAAACCGCCCCGCCGATGAAAAATGTCAGAATGATGCTTGAGCGGCGGATGAGTTAGAAAGATTGGGATTGACATTTCCCTCTCGGGTGTGTTATACGAGAGCATAATTATGGCAGATGATTCTATGCGGGTCTAATCGC
>JAFVZE010000247.1 GCA_017508315.1 Kiritimatiellia bacterium
GGTGTAATAGAAGATGTGCTTTGAGTTGAACTTGACGATGGTGTAGCAGTGAATCTGCGGTCCCATGCCGCATTTCTTGGCAAACTCGACATAGCGGTCAAAAGTCGAAAAATCGGCGACATAGCTTCCGTCGGCCCTGCGCACGTAATCGACCATGCCTCGGATTTCTCCGCCGATTTCGTTGTACCCCTCACCCCACGGGAGATCGACGATTGAAGTTAGAATTGCGCGCTGACCGGCTCTGGCAAGCTCGCGGCATATCGGTTCAAGCCTGGCGAAATGCTCGTCGGAAAACGGTTTGACGCCGTAGTGCTTCGCCACGCTCCACGGATGGAACCAAAGGTCGAGAAAGAACTTCCGATCGGCATACCCGGGAAGCGTGCGGTCGAGAACCTTTACCGTGACATTGAAATCGACTCTCCCGCCTGCTCCGGCAACGCTCACCCTGCCAGCATAATCGCCTGCCGCCGCCGTCTGCGGAATGTCGAACGTAAGCCACACGACGCGGTAACCCTCGGCCGGCCACAGCTTCGCCGCCGGATCGAGACAATCGCCGACGAGATCGTATTTATTACGATTAAAACGGTACTGCGTCTGCGACGTGCGCATAAAACGCGCCGAGAACGCCTCTTCGGGCAGACGTTCGCCGGTCGCGGACGTCATCGGAGAAGCCGACACGTTGAGCTCGCCCTGATGGACGTCGCTCCACACCGCGACCTGAGCATGAACGCGCTCGCCCTTCCATCCTGCGATCGAGAGCCGCGACGATTCCGCTCCGCGTACGGTCGAGGGATATACGCGATCGTAAAGACCGAGCACGCGGCCGTGCAGAGCGCTGTCGACGGACGCCTCGACATTGTCACCGGCAAAAACGCTTCCCGCGAACATCACGCATACGATCATCGGTATTTTCATTTTATCTCCTCTGTCTTCAATTCTTCAAGCTTTGAGAAAAATGCCTTTTCGGTACATCAGCAGCAACAGCAACCAGTAAACGGTCATATACAGCAATTCACCGACGAACGCGCCCCACTCCGGCGGAAAAAACGACATGACCCCGCCGAAAAGGAAATTCATCTCCATTTTCCACGGGAAAATAGTCCGTGACGCCAAATAGGCGAAAACCGCATTCATGCCGATGACACGGAACGGAAAACTCCAGGCGGTCTTTCCGCGCACATCGATTATCCAGTAGAAAACGGCGAGCATCAGGAAAGAATACGCGCCGCTGACCAATGCGTAAGAACTTGACCATATCGGTTTGTTGACCGGACACGACCAGTCTCCGAACGCATTGGCGATCAAAAGCCCCGATGCAAGAGAAACGGCGCCAGCGGCGATAAGGCCGAGCGTTTTTCTCGCTCCCGAAACCTCCGATGCCGGACGCTTGAGCCATTCGCCGGCGAACATCCCCATCAACGCCGTCGCCGTCATCGGGAAGAGACCTGCAAATCCGGCACCGAAAAGCGGTCGGGGAAAGAAATTTCCGTCAAGCCAGGAGTATAGACACGTCTCCTTCGCGGCATAAGCGAGCGCGCCTTCCGGCGCACCGGGGCAATGGACAAAAAACGGCAGCAGCCAATAGATGAGAAGAATAGATACGCATACGGCCAAGCGCGCCCTGTTGCCGCGCACGAACATCCAGATAAAGCTTGCCGCTCCGCATGACAGTCCGATCCGCCCGAGAACGCTGCACAGCGTAAGCTTTTCGAAATCGAGCCTCAACGAACCGAAAATCGTCGAGCCGAGCAGAATGAGAATAATCGCGCGACGTATTATCTTCCATGAAATGCGCCCGTACCCCATCCTTTTCGCGCGTGAGCTGTCGAAAGAGAACGGGAAACTGACGCCGGCCATGAAAAGAAAGAGCGGATAGATGGTGTCGTAAAACGTGAAACCGTTCCACGGATAATGGCAGAGCTGGCCGTACAGCCAGCAATCGGTCAATCCCATCGCCTTTAAAAGCGTAC
>JAFVZE010000248.1 GCA_017508315.1 Kiritimatiellia bacterium
ATTTGATCCTGTAGCCGTCAGCAATGGCGGCTATGTTTATTTTGCGCCCGGTTCTGATTTCAAACCTGCGTAAATGGTTTCAGCCGTCAGATTTTATTTAAAAACTCGCAGAATTGAACAATGAAAGGAAATACTCAATAACTCAGTACAACTAAACCAGAGACCAGGGGGCATGACGGTTGTGTATGGAGGGGGAAAATAGTATAATAACGGCGTTTTCAAGGATGAAATATAAGTATGTGCATGCTTGACGAGATACGTGCGAAGCGCGATGAGATATACGCTGTCGCAAGAGCGCACAAAGCGGAAAAGCTTTGGGTGTTCGGCTCGTGCGCACGTAAAGAGGAAACTCCTGAAAGCGATGTGGACTTTCTGGTGAAGTTCGTTCCTGCGACAACTATATTTGATTATGTCAAACTTAAAGATTCGCTTTCGCGAATTTTGGGGCGTAATGTGGATGTTGTAGATTCTTTTGCGTTGGAACGGGGAGATAGATTTTCTAAAGAAGTCGCAAAAGATAGGGTTGCCGTATGATGCGCGATGCTCAGAGAATCGACCATATGCTTGGATTTGTCAGACGTTGTCTGGAGATTCTTGACAGCGTAGATGAAGAAATGTATCTGTCTTCATTGGATAAACAGGAGCAGGTCGAATTAAATATGCTGCATCTTGGTGAGGCCGCGGCTCGTGTTTCGGACGAGGTTAAAGAGTCGCACCCAGATTTACCATGGCATGAAATGGTAGGGATGAGAAACGTTCTGACTCATGAATATTTCCGGGTAAAGCCGATTGTGTTGTATGAGACAGTAAGATCTGAATTTGTTGCAATGGAAAAGAAGAAAAAAGAACTGATTCGTCCCGTCTGTGGGATGGTAGTGTCATTGAATCAAACTTATCGTTCCGGCTGACGGATGATATGTTTATGAATGGTACATAAGGAGATTCTGGATGAAAACAATCGCTTGGGCTTTGGTTGCGGGTTTTGCGTTCGGTGCGTCCGGCGCCACCTGGACGAACGGCAACTGGTCTGTGGCCGAAAACTGGACGGAAGGCGTTGTTCCGGAAGCGGGCGCGGCGGTGACGATCAGCCCCGTCGTCTCCGGGCAGACGCTGACGGTCGATGTCGATTCGGTGTCGGTTGGCGGTTTGACATTCAACGGAAATCCGTTCACTTTGGTTGGCGGCGCCATTGCAGCGGCTGGCGACTTGACGGTCGATGTTGTCGTCACTTGCGACTGCGACCTTTCATTCACGGGGAATCGTAAGCTGAATTTCAATAAAAACTGCACGTTCAACGGATCGGTGACAGGCAGCGGTTCGCTGACTGTGGGCGGTTCGAACAATTCCTCAAGTTCGGCCAGAGCATCGTCGATCGTGTTTAACGGCCCGGTCACGGCGGGTGCCGCAATACCGTTCAACGGAAGCGGATGGTATGGACCTTACAACGTTTACTTCTACGGAAAAGTCACCGCGAGTTCGATTGGGCAGACGGTTTATCAGACGACGGCGGGATGGCTGTATGCGCAGGGGAACGACATCGGAACGGTTTACGAACAGAACAACAGGGTCTCCATATATCCGATGTCCGCCAATGCTCTGACGGATCGCACCGTTATCAACATGCCAAACACCTCATACGGAACAAACCCCCATCTGAACCTCCGCAACTTCAGCCAGACGATTGACAGAATCACGACAGGAGGGTTGAAGCGAAGCCTGTCGGGGCAGTCGGCAAGCGACATGACATACAGTCTGCGAAGCTATGGTTCCGAGGCTTCCGACGCCAAGCCGACGACCTTGACGCTGAACGCGACGGAAAACAACCAGAATCATGTACGCGTTTACGACAAGATAACGCTTGTCTACAATCCGGACGGTGATTTCACTCAGACGTTCGCCACCAACTTCGCGCATACGACAAGCGGGGACATAATCGTTTCCAACGGTACTTTCCGGGTCGGCGGAACTTCGTCGTTCGCGAATGTGAAGCGTATCGTCGTCGCTGACGGCGCGACGTTCGATCTCGCGACCGAGGCGGCGAACGCGCTCGCCGGCGTCACCAATGTCGTTCTCGGCGCAGATTCGCGTTTTGCGATTGCCGCTTCCGCCGAGACTCCGTTTGCCGCGTCCGCGGTCGCGCTCGAACTGGCCGCCGATTCGGCTTTTGAGCTTCCTGAAGGCGCGAATTATCTTTTTAAGTCGATTAAGGTCGGCGAGACATATCTCGACGGCGGCAGCTACACCGGCGGTGGAGAGCTTCCGTTCGACGGTCCCGGCGTGCTGACCGTGCCCGATGTCGAACGCGAGAGTGTGGAGGCGACATGGACCGGCGGCGGGGAGGATGAAAATGTCTCGGTCGCGGGAAACTGGCAGGGAGTTGCCGTGCCGCCGCTGAAGGAAGGCTCGCTCATCGCGTTTTTCGCCGCCGGTGGTGTTTTGGCCGAGGTGTCCGACGCGCTTGATTTCAAGGGTCTTCGTTTCGGCGGCGAACCGGCGGAGTTCACGCTCGCGGCAAATTCGCCCGGCGCGACGCTTACGCTGCGGCAGGGCGGTATTGAGGTTGACGCTTCGCGCAAGGCTGCGCTTGCTCTTCCGTTGATGGTCAAGAGCGATCAGACGTGGACCGTCGGCGCCGCTTCAAGTCTGGAGCTCAGAGAACCCGTCGCGATGTCTACGGCATATTCGGTGGATGTCGTCGGCTCCGGCGCGACTTCCGGCTCCGGCGCGGCGGAACAGCTGACGAGCGCTCTTAAACTTGACGCTGAAAACGGATTTCTCGGAGATATGAACATTTCCGGTACGCTCGTCAACGTGTTTTCCTCCGCTAACGCGTTCGGTCCGGCAGGCGATGTTCCGGTAGCGCTGAAGAACTCCATGCTCCGTCTCAACGGCGGAACGGTGGAACGTCCGGTGTGGCTTTCGGGACAGAATAACAAGTACGGATGGTTTCATGTTCAGGCGGGAACCAACGTTTTCACGAAACTGCTGTCGCAGGACGATGTTTATTGGCGGCCCCGGTTTTCGCAAGGCTCTGTTCTCGTGACTGAAGGCGGCGTCAGCGCTCACTGCGACGTGCTTTCGTACGGTGGCGGAGAGTGGATCATCCGCAATAAGCCGTTTGTACTCAGGAATGTGGATTCCACGGTCAGCGCACTGCAGTTGACCGGAAGCGAAACCGTGCGCTTTGAGACCGGGGGGAATGTGGTTAAACGTCTCAAACTGGAGGGTGGATGCAATGTCCACTGCGGCGTCGACAATCCTTTCAGCGGACATATCTGGCTTTTTATGAGCAACCAGAAAGCCGTGTTGGATTTGCACGGCCATGAGGTTTTATTCAGTCGTGTCGAGTCGTTTTTCGGCGGCACGGTGACGAGCGAAACGCCAGGAGTTTTGAAATTTTTCGGGCAGGACCTGATTGTCACCAACAGAGCCGTTCAATTCACCGGTGCGGCGGGACTTGAGATGTGCGGAAGCGGGGCGATCGTGATCACAAACGCGATAGCGTCCGCCGGAAGCGTGGGCGTGATCGGGGGTAGACTCGAATTTGCCGGTGACGGCAGCTGGGTGAACTCGATTGA
>JAFVZE010000249.1 GCA_017508315.1 Kiritimatiellia bacterium
GCGCTCCAGAAACTGTGAATGGTGCGGCCGTCCTTGTCGCCTCCGAGGAAATACAGATCCCTCCCGTGCGAACGCACCTGGTGCTCGTCCGGCTCGAACGGACGGTCCGTCAGCCCGAGCCGACGGGCCGCCTCGGTCGCCCCGACGTAATACCGCCGACGCGACGAGACAGCGGGCACTTCGTCCTCGTACACGGTCTTCAGTTTCTTCCCGGTCGCGCGTTCGACGTGATAGGCCAGCTCTGCCGCCGCATACCTCTCGACCGCGAGCGGATTCGCAGGGAGGACTATTTCGCCTGCGGAGACGCACACCGGCAGAACCGCCGCCGCTACATGAAAAATCGACGCCTTGATCATGGAATCACGCAATCCTTTCCGGCTTTTATCTTCCCCCGTAGTCATCACATCCCGGTCAGTCAGTCAAGCGTCCCCGAACAGACGATACGGAATCCGTAATGCACGCTCACGTAACACGGCAGGGCGATTATCGCCGCCCGGCAGGCGGAACGGGCATATGTGGCGGCATAGAAGTAATCCCCGCCGCGCACGACGCGCGAAGTCCCGGAAGACGGTCCTACGGGATCGACGGTCACGCCGCCTTCCTTCCAGTCGGCCGCGAATGTCGCGCGGTAATCGTCGCCCGTGGACAGCCAGTCAAGACACCACTCGTGCACGTTTCCGTGCATATCGTAAAGATCCCACGCGTTCGGGGTTTTCAGTCCGACGGGATGTATCACCTGCCCGCCGGCGTTGCCGTAGGTATTCCCGTACCAGCCGAGAAGATCCAGTGACGGATCGACATTGTTCAAAGCGGTTTTGACGCAGTTCTTGCCGTTGTTGAGAGACGTTCCAGTGCCCGCACGGCAGGCGAACTCCCACTGCGCCTCCGTCGGCAGATCCACGGAAGCGAGTCCCAATTTCTCCCTGAACGCCAGAAGCTTCGCCCCCGGGGCCAGTTTCCGTCCGCTGCGCGGCCATCCGGGAAATTCCTCGGTCGTTTCACCGCGCAGCATATCGTAACTTACCTGTTCCACGGGCTGGGCGGCGCTTCCCGCGTAGAGATCGGCCGGGGATCCCGATCTCCTGTAGCTGGGATGTTCGCCCGTCACATGATAATACTGACGTTGCGTCACGGTATAAATGCCGATGTAGAAATCGTTCGTAAACGTCACTTTGTGCGCGGTTTCGTTATCCCGGAGATACGCCTCTCTGGCTATATCGGTATTTCCTTCGCAAGGTTCGCCGTTCACCGGCTGCCCCATCCTCCATTCGACCCCTGCGGCGTGGATCCGCCGGAGGATCATCTTGTCCGTTTTGTAGACATCGTCGGTAATCCCTCCCGGCACATCGGCGGCACTCGGATAAAATTTCTTTTTGCCTCCGTCCAGAAGATCGATCACGACAAAATCCGGAGCATCCCGCGAAGCGGTAAGTTTCACGGTGACATCTAGTTTTCTGTCGGGCCAGTCTTTCCGTGCATCCCAGGTGAAAAGACGGTTTTCACCTTTCCCCACCACGGCGTTGACATCCCCCTCGAGCCTGTGAAAGCATTGGGGCCCGATGGACACTCCGTTAGTGAGAATATCGGCCGTGACAAACGCGTCGCATCCCGAAAGAGTGTAGGAAACGTGCACCGTCCGGTGGCTTTTGGAATCGACCTTTATATCCGAAATCCACGGACCGGAAGCGCTTACCGCCTGAATCCCGAAAACGACCGTCAGCATCAGATTACGATATGACATGTTCCGCTCCTTTCACTTCACCGGAATAACCGCAGCAAATCGGAATCCGTAATAAGCGCCCTTGTAGGTATCGTTCATGGTTGTCCACGTTTCCCTGAACGTGACCCGCGCCTTTGACGGCGGAGACGACCAGCTGCCGCCCCTGTAAACATGTTGCGACCCCGACTCCGGGCCGACCGGATCAAGCGTCGGCTCTCCGGACTCCCATCCTTCGGCGAAAGTCCGACGATACGCATCCCCTTCGGAATACCAGTCGAGACAGGTTTCCGCGATATTGCCGTGCATATCGTACAAATCCCAGGCATTCGGAATCTTCAGGCCGACATCATGCTGACTCGAACCGCCGGTCCCGGAAGTCTTGCCGTACCACGCTATAGGATCCAGATTTGATTCCTTCACGTATTTTTCCCAGTCGCTGGTACAAAGTTCGCCATTATTGTAGGAGGTCCCTTTCCCCGCCCGGCAGGCATATTCCCATTGCGCTTCAGTCGGCAGATCCAGCGTCCCAATTCCCGTCAAGGCGCGCGCCTTCGCAATGCGGCTTTCGCTTCCGAGCGAGTGTCCGTCCACCGGCCAGGACACTCCGGTTCCGCGCAATTCCGTGAACGACACGTTCTCCACCGGCCAGGCGGCGGAACCGCCGTAATTCAATCCGTCATCGGCGCTTCCGGACTTGTTTTTCGACGGGGACTCACCGCATATACGAAAATACTGACGCTGGGTCACTTCATAGACGCCGATGTAATAGTCATTCGTCAAGGTGACTATATGCGGAATTGAAGTCGTTTCGGTTTCATCTCCGTTCTGTCCTTTCTCGTGACTGGCCACACCCATTCTCCACGGCTTGCCCACCGCGCGTATCCTGCGCATCACGAGCAGATCCGTCTTGTACGCGGTATCCGAAATATCTCCCGGCAGCGCATCTTCGGAAACGTAATATCTGACGCAGTTCGTAACGGTCAGATCCGCCACCATGTAATCTGGAGGATTCTCCTTGCTCCACGCGGTAACCACCGCTTCAATCTCCCCGTCATCGAAGAAGTGGCCGGAAAATCCGTCCGTGGGAAACCAGAATATCTTCTTCGCCGTTCCGGCGGAAACCTCCCTGTTCACCGCTCCGGCGGTCTTCCGGAGACACCCGTCCGCCACTTTTATCCCGTTAGTGAAAACGGAAAGCGTCACTATGGCGTCTTCCGCGAGATCGTACGACACGGTCACGCATGCCGTCTGCGGATTCTGTTCAACGAGGACGTTGGACACTCTGCCGACCGCGGGAAGCAGCGACTGGAACAGCAAGACACACGACAGGATTTTTTTCATTTCATCTCCCTTTGTTTACTCGTCGGTCTCGTAATCGATACGGCAAAACAGCCGGAATCCGTCGTGACGGCTTCCTGCGGTTACACCTCCGCAGGTCCTGCGCGAAGCGCTCCGCGCATACGACGACGGGTAGAACCAGCCGCCACCCCGGGTGACGCGATACGGCATCGCCGCGTCAGGTTCGGAGATGCCGACAGGCGCCACGGTCACCGCGCCGTCTTCCCAATCTCCCGCGAACGTTGCGCGATAGGCATCGCCCTGCGAATACCAGTCCAGACAGAACTCGCACACGTTTCCGTGGCAGTCGTACAACCCCCATGCGTTCGAGTCGAGCATCCCTACAGGCATTGGATGCTCCGCTTTCGGTTCGTTGTATTTCGACCAGCCGACCTCGGCCAGACGCGCATCGGCGGATGTCGGCGACGAGATGTTCTTGCCGCTGTTGAGCGACGTCGCCGTACCGGCCCTGCAGGCGTATTCCCATTCGGCCTCGGTGGGCAGGTCCAAAGATTCGATTCCGGTGAGGTCGCGGATGATCCTCATGAAACTTCCGGGCTGCACGGCATGACCGGCGGCCGGCCAGCCGGCATAACCGTCACCGACGGCGCCGCGGAGAGCGTTGAACGACACATTCTCCACCGGCCAGAGGTATTTATTGTCGCTCAAGGCGGAAAACGAGGTCGGCCATTGGCCGGTCACCTTCATGTACTGGAGCTGCGTGGTTTCGTACACCGCCGCATAGAAGTCGTTTGTGAGACGCACCATATGGCCGGTTTCGTTGTCGCGGACCCCGGCCGTCGCGTTGTCATCCGCGCACGTCTCGCCGGAAGCCGGCTGCCCCATCCGCCAAACGACTCCCGAAGCCGGGATTTTCCGCATAAGCAGAATGTCCGTCTTGTACACTTCCGACGTCACCCCGAACGGAACCGACAAGACCGAAGCGTAATAACGCCTGGAATTCGCCACCGTAAGATCCACCGCCATGTAGTCAGGCGGATTGTCGAGAGGCCATGCGGTCAACGCGACCGATATTTTCCCACCGCTCACGCCCGCAGCGGACGCATTCCATTTCACCGTGCGGCCGCTGCCCGCCGCAACCCTGCGGTTGACGTCGCCGTAAACGGAAGCGGCGAGTTCATCCGCCACCGCGACACCGTCGAGGAACATCTTGCAGGTCACTATCGCGTCGGCGGAGAGGCTGTAGGTCACGCTGACCAGGCCCTCGGACGAAACGGACGGTGCGCCGACCTGCGTTATTTCGGCCCGGACGGACAGCAACACCGCCGAAACCGTCGCGAGAAACAAGAACAGGGATTTTCTTTTCATCGCTTCCTCCCGTTACGGTTATCTGCAGATGATCACAAGCGGACGCGGAAACGAATTCAACGTGAATCCGTAATCGTCTTCATCCGTGATCAGGGAATCGAAAGGCTTTTGGGCTGTGGCGAACCCTTTCACGGTTTCGCAGCGCGAAGTATACGCGAAGCCGGTCTCTGCGGATGTCATCGGCGCCGGTACGGCAGCCGCAGGAGATCCGGCGACCTGCGACCAGAAATCCGACGGCCATTCAACTTCGGCTCCGCACAACGCTGTCAGCGACAACGTCAGGAACAACACCGTGTATCGTCTCATCCTCTCTCTCCTTTCGTTTGGAACGGCATGCGACCGGCATCCGCCATCGGCACGAACCCGCCGTCACAAAAAACCTCTTCCTGAAGTTGCGCTATATTATACACGAGAACGCCATTAAAATCTTTTGCATTCTTTGCAAAGTTTTTTGATTTTTCTGCAAGTCGGGATTTACACCGTATCCGGAATATGGTAACATCCTTTCCGTATGAAAAAAGTCGGAATCCTAATAGAACGGCAAAGAGCCTTCGGACGCAAGTTGTGCGAAGGAGTTTCACGCTACGTGCACACGATGGATGGATGGTCACTGGCGATGCTGGATTGGGATGATTTTTCCGGTCCGGCGCAGCTGCGTCATTTCGACGGATTCATGGCGCGGCTTCTCAACCCGAAAATCGCAAGCACTCTGTCTGCGACGAAAAAGCCCATCGTGAACGTGTTCGAGAGTTCCGGCAACCCGGACATAGTCCAGATCACGCAGGACGCCCGGTCCATCGCCGGACTCGCGGTGCACCATTTTCTCGATCACCGGTTCGAGCACTTCGCTTTTTTCGGGCACGAGGGTATACGTTATTCCGATCTCCGACGGGAGGCGTTCACCAGCTGTCTCTCCGAAGAAGGATTCGACTGCCTTGTCTACCCCACGCCGCCGGCGTCGCTCGGAAATTTCGAATACACCGTCATGCGACGCGAGAAATATTCAGCCAGCACGGAACGTAAAGCCATAAAAAGCTGGCTGAAGCACCTCCCCAAACCCGTTGCCGTGTTCTGCTCCCATGATTTGAGGGCCTACCAGCTTATCGAACAATGCCGCGAACTGGGCATACGCATTCCGAGCGACATCGCCGTGCTCGGTGTGGACAACGACGACCTCATATGCAATTTCACCGATCCAACGATTTCCAGCATAGACCCCAATGCGGAAGAAATCGGATTCAAGGCCGCCGAAACCCTCGACCGCCTGTTCCGCGGCGAACGCCTCGGAGGTATGATTTCCGTACCGCCCACCGGAATAATCGAACGCAAGTCTTCCGCGATCTATCCGCTCGACCCTCCGTGGATTTCGGATGCGCTCGTTTTCATCCACGACAACGCCCACCGCCGGATATCCGCGTCGGACGTGTTCCGTCACCTCGACCGTTCCCACACGATAGTCGACGGCACGTTCAAACGGATTCTCGGCACCACGGTTTCAAAAGAGATCGCGAAAGCCAGGCTTGAGACGGCACATCGTCTCGTCACTTCATCAACGGCTCCGTTCGCCGAGATCGCAGAACGCTCCGGATTCGCCTCCATACACTACTTCACAAGATCGTTCACCGCCGCCTTCGGAACATCTCCTTCACGGTTGCGGAACGGAAAGACACGCCGTTAACCTCACGCCTCACCTGCGGCCGCCCTTTTCCGAATTTCCGCGACACGCGAACAGTCCGAGCGCGAAGAGGTACGCGATGCACACACCGAGGGTGATGACTATGCCGACTGGCCCGAGCGCGAACTGGGCGAAGCCGAGGACCGCCGACACGATACCTCCGCCGACTATCGCCATAACCATCAGTGAAGATATCTCGTTGGCCTTCTCCGGAAAACGTCCGATAGCGAGTGCCATGCACATCCCGAAACTGTTCGCGGTGAGAAACGCCATGAACGCGACGACGGAAAGAAACGCCGCCGGCGACTGAACAACTGGGAACAACTGGGGATAGACCCCGAAAAGAATTGTAATTTCGCGCATTTACCGATTGATTTGTCAAATAGCATAATTCAGGTAATACATAAGATTTCATCCGCACCATAATCTAGAGAATCAGTCCAAACCATATTCTCATTCCGATTAATGGTGCTTGTATGTACTTTTTAAAGCATCCCTCACGAAGCATTTTCGCATCGCAGAAATCAAATCTCCCCATTACTTCCGTCTTCCAACTCCAGCCAAAATCACACAATCCTTCCATCCCATAACACAC
>JAFVZE010000030.1 GCA_017508315.1 Kiritimatiellia bacterium
GCCTTATGCGCACCCGAAACCGGTGGTCGTCTACGGAGCTTCGATGGTGCACGGCTTCTGCTCGTCGCGGCCCGGAAACATCTGGACGTCGGTGCTCTCGCGTATGCTTGATGTCGAAGTCGTGAACCACGGCTATTCCGGCAACGGCAAGATGGAAGAAACGATGCTTGGGGTTCTCGGCGACATCGACGCGGCGGCCTACTGTTTCTTCAACTGCGGACAGAACATGTCGTACGCGGACATGAAGGCGAAGTTCCGGCCGTTTCTGGAGAAACTGCATAAGCGCCGTCCCGATGCGCCTATTCTTCTCGGCGGCTACTATTACGTCAACGGTCCGGACGCCTACGATTTCCGCAATCCCAAACGCGATTTCATTCAGGAGCTCGTCGTCGAACTGCGCCACAGCGATCCCAAACACTGGAACAATGTCCATCATGTGCGCATGGAGGATATGTTCGTCGCTGACGGCGACGGCGTTGTCGACGCCGCCCACCTGAACGACCGCGGCGCCTACCAGGTCGCTCTTGCCTACGCCGACATTCTTCGCAGAGCGTTGAACATCGATTGATTTAAAAAAAAGGAGAGAAGCAATGAATAAACCGTTTGCGTTTGCCTTGTTCGCAATGGCCGCGTCGCTGCTGTCGGCGGAAGATCTGCTCTTAAACGGCGATCATACCGTAACGGTGGCGTCAGGTTCGACTCAGACGATCTCCGATAAGGTGATCGGTTCCGGGCGGATAATCCTTTTGGGCGGCGGTACGCTCGTTCTCAGCAATTCCGCTAACAGCTTTACCGGCGGCGTCATCGTCTCGAACGGCGTTCTGCGCGCCGACGCTTCGGGCGCGTTCGGAACGGGACCGATCTCGCTGGAAGGAACGGCCGAAGCGAGAACGGTCCAATTCAACGCGTTGAAGGGAGCGTTTCCGAACGATATTACTCTGAAAGATAAATCATCAAGTGAAGCATATCCCGTTGTTCATGCTATGCAGCCGACGACGCTTAACGGCAATGTCGTCATGGATCCTGCGCTGTCGGAATCGGGCAGCGGCATCTTATATTTCGCGATAGACAAATATACTGCCAATGATTATACGGCGATGCTGGATTTTAAGGGTGAATGCAATGCTCATGCGGGCAAGATCACTTTGGGAGGCGGCAGCGATTACGCTTCGTACCAGGCCAGATACCATTTCAACGGTAAGATCACGACATCAAGATTGACGGCGGGGACTTCCGTAAACCGCAAGTCTGATATTTATCTGTATAATTCAGCCAATGCGATCGATATGGTTTATTTGGTCAGTTTCAACATCCATTGCGGAGCGGAGAACGTGTTGTACAGAACGAAATTATGGTTCTACTACAATTGGCAGTGGGGCAAAAAAAGAAGTCAGGGAAATCTTTACTGTGACGGTTATGATCAGGAATTCGGTTATTTCAGCAGCAAATACGCTACGGCCGCAGCAGAAGGAATTCCGGTCACAGACAACAGCGCCAACGTTTCAAGCGATTCTAATTCCGCTAATCGTCCCGCCAGGGTGACGTTCGCAGGCGTGGAGAATTCGACTTCTTATACTGTCACGTACGCCAGACTTGTCGGAAATCTTTCGCTGACGGTCGACAAACTGCCTGAGGCCGGTTCGACATATCAGCGGTTCTCGTATTTCGAAAACAGCATGACCGGAGATTTCACCGTCAAAAGCGGAACTCTCGAACTTCGCGAAGGTGTGACTTTCCCCAAAGTCAGGAATGTGAATGTTTCCGGTGGGTCGCTCTATATGCAGGGCGTCACCAACGCGATGCCGTCGCTCGCGAAAATGACCGTCTCGGGAGGAACGTTCCAGTGCGATGCCAATTGCGTGAATCCTATCAGCTACGGCTTGGCGGACATGCATCTTTCCGGTGAAGGAAAGCTGAAATTCGGCAACGGCATTACCAATACCGTACGCAAGCTTTACGTAAACGGAGAATATATGCCGGCAGGCACGTACACCAAGGCGAATCTGCCGGCGATGGAGCCTTCCGGCGACACCGGCGCGCTCGTCGTGTTGCGCGGGCGCGCCGGAGCGTTCATGATTGTCAGGTGACGGCAATTAAGAAGAACGGTGATCACGAAAACGGTTTTCCGTCCTCGGCTGTGGAGCGGTGAAGATTGGATATGATGACAAGAAGAAATTTTACATTAACGGCGTGTGCTTTCGGTTTGTCCGGCACGGGAACGCTTTGCGCCGACAGCGCCGCTCCCGACGAGCGGCCGGTTGTGCGTTTCGGGGTCATGACCGATTCGCATTTCGGCGATCTTGATTCGACCAGGCCTCCGCACGAGGTGCGGGCGTTTCGAGAATCGGCGCGGAAATTGCGCGAGTTCGTCGATACGATGAACTCGAGCAAAGTTGATTTCATCGTTGAACTCGGAGATTTTGTCGAACATCATCCGTCAAAAGAGAAATCGCTCGCTTCGCTGGAGAGGATAGAAAGAGAGTTTTCGCGTTTCAACGGTCCGCGCTATCATGTGCTCGGCAATCATGATCTCTCGGCGATTCCGCGTGAGGAGTTTGTAAGACATACCGCCAACGCGGGAGAGGCGAAGGGCAGGGCGCATTATTCTTTCGAGAAGAACACAGTTACGTTCATCGTTCTCGATCACGGTTATTTCGCGGACGGCGTTCCGATGGGACCGGGGCGCACCGACTGGACGAAAGGTCATCTGAGCGTTGAGCAGTGGCGGTGGCTGGACGGCGTATTGGCGGCGGCGAAGGGGAAGGTGATCGTGTTTTCGCATTGGCGGCTGGATCCGATGGGACACGGCGGACTTACGGCGCTTGACGCGGACAGAATGCGCGAGGTGTTCAAAAAAAGCGGTAAGGTCGTCGCGTCTTTTGCCGGACACCACCATTACGGCGATTACATGAACATCGACGGCATCGGCTATTACTGCCTCAAGGCGATGTGCACGGGGTCGGGTACTGAAAACAACAGTTATGCCGAAGTGTCGGTATATCCCTCCGGCAAAGTGCAGGTCACAGGATTCCGAAGGGCGGAATCGAAGATATGGACGCCGTAAGAGATCAATTGAATTTAAGGAGAAAACAATGAATAAGCCTTTTATATGTGCGATGGCCGC
>JAFVZE010000250.1 GCA_017508315.1 Kiritimatiellia bacterium
CCAGAGGTGCAGCCGCTGTTTCGATTATGGTATAATACAGAGGAATGTCAGAAAGTATTAATCAGTTCAAGATTCCGAGCGCGAATCCGGCGGAAGAAGGTGCGACTTCGGCTGTTTCTCATGGTTGCAGCCAGAGTGAGCGCTTTGATTCCCGGACAGTATGCGGCGCGGACAAGTCCAAGGCGGAGGCCGCCAGAGAGTTTTTTCTGTCGGGCTGCAATTGTTCTCAGGCGGTATTCTGCGCGTTCGCGGACGATTTCGGAGTTGATCGCGCGCTCGCCGGGAAGGTGGCCTGCGGGCTCGGCGGCGGGCTCGGCAGAATGCGCGAGGTTTGCGGCGCGGTGAGCGGCGCGGCGCTCGTCTTCGGACTCGGGTACGGGGACGACAAGACGCTCACCTACGCGAAAGTCCAGGAATTCTGCGCGAGGTTCAAAAAGGAAACGGGTTCGGTGATCTGCCGCGAACTTCTGGAAGGCGCGAAAGTGCAGGTCGAAACTGGAGGGAAACCCGAAGAGCGCGGAGAGCGGTATTACCGCAAGCGGCCGTGCGCGGATCTGGTCGCGCTCGCCGCCGGTATGCTCGAAGATATGCTCGGTGAAGAAGGACAGGTTGAAAAATGAAAGCGATCATTCCCGTCGCCGGTCACGGCACGAGGTTTCTGCCGGTTACGAAAGTCGTCCCCAAGGAGATGCTGCCGATCGGTTCGCGTCCGGCTCTGGAATTGATAGTTGAAGAGGCGAAAAGCGCCGGCGCCGACGAGATCGTGATGGTGATCTCCAAGGGCAAGGAGCTCATCCGCGAATATTTCAAGGACGATCCCGCCGTCAGTTTCGTCTATCAGCACGAGCAGAAGGGGCTCGGTCACGCGGTTCTGCAGGCCGCGCCGGCGTTTGCCGGCGGAACCGGCAATGTGCTGGTGCTTCTCGGGGACGCGCTGGTCGCCGGCGGCAACGCTTCGCGGGAGCTTGCGGCCGTATCGCGGTCCAACGGCGGCGCGGCGGTTGTCGGGCTTGAGCGGGTGCCGCGCGAGAAGGTGAGCCGCTACGGGATCGTCGCCATGGAAGAGAGCGGACGCATAACCGGCATGGTCGAGAAGCCTGCGCCCGAAAACGCTCCGAGCGATCTCGCCGTCGCCGGCCGCTATCTTCTTGATGTCGCCATATTCGATTTTCTCGCCGGTCAGCGCGCGGGGCTCGGCGGAGAGATCCAGCTTACCGACGCCATCGCGAGGATGATCGCGGAAAAACCGCTCTACGGCTGCGTGTATCGGGGCAGGCGTCAGGATATCGGCAATCCGCAGGGATATTTCAAAGCGTTGGAGGCGTTCGGTGAAAATCGTTGAATCGAGAAGTTTTGCGCGCGCCGGGTTTCTCGGCAATCCGTCCGACGGCTATTTCGGCAAAACGATAGCTTTTTCGTTCACGGAGTTTTTCGTCGATCTCAGGCTTTGCGAAAGCGGCCGTCTCAGGTTCGTTCCCGGCGAGGTGGACGACGCCACGTTCGATTCGCCCGCCCAGCTCGTGCGCGATCTCAGGCTTTACGGCTACTACGGCGGCATCCGCATGCTTAAGGCGGTGGCGAAACTGTTTTTCGAATGGTGCGAAGAGCATTCGGTCGAAATCGGCGGCTGCAATTTCACCGCCGAATACAAAATCAACATTCCGCGGCTCGTCGGGCTTTCCGGTTCGTCGGCGATCTGTTCGGCGATGCTCAAGGCGCTCATGGAATTCTACGGCGTCGAGATTCCGCTTGAGGATCAGCCGTCGCTGGTGATGAGCGCCGAGCGCGACGAACTCGGCATCGCCTGCGGGCTTCAGGACCGCGTCGCCCAGATCTACAACGGCGTCACCTTCATGGATTTCGAGCGCACGTTCCTCGAAGCGACCGGACACGGAAAGTACGAGCGGCTCGATCCAGCGGCGATGCCGAACGTCTACATCGCCTACGATCCGAACCGCGCCGAGGAAAGCGGCAGGGCGCACAGAAAGGTGAAGAAGCTTTTTCAGCAGCAGAACCGCGACGTGGTGTCGGCGATGTCGGAGTTCGCCGACATCGCGCAGAAGGGACGCGATGCGATGGTAGCGGGTGATCTCGACGCGATTCCGGCGCTCGTCAACGCCAATTTCGATCTGCGCGACAGGATTTTCAACATCGCCGAGGAGAACAGGCGCATGGTCACGGTCGCGCGCGGCTGCGGAGCCTCGGCGAAGTTCGCGGGCTCGGGCGGCGCGATCGTCGGCACTTTCGAGGACGAGACGCAGTTCGCCGCGCTCGCCGCCGCGCTTTCAGAAATCGGCTGCCGGACCATAAGGCCGAAAATCGCGTCCAAAGACGACGAGAAGGCGAAGCTCGATTCGGCTGCCGTATGGAGAAATTCGTGACGCTTAAATGAGTGATTGTTATCGGC
>JAFVZE010000251.1 GCA_017508315.1 Kiritimatiellia bacterium
GCCAAAGGTACTTGATTTTCGGCCTGTTTGGTGATACAATTCAAAAATACCAAATGAAAGGAAAATACAATGGACTTTATGTCAACCGTCAAAGGTTCCCTGCTCGAAGGCTTCTATCCGCGCGGCTGGGATATGAAAAAAATCGACAAGTGCTGCCAGAACAAGCCTGAAGATATCGTCAAACGTCAGAAGTTCTGGAATAAGGCGTTTGAGCCGGTTCAGTGCACCGACCTTACCGAATTCGATACCAAGATGGGGCATGAGATCGCCAACGAGATCAAGAAGGCGAAAGAGCGCGGCGAGAAGATCGCTTTCATTCTTCCCGTCGGTCCCATGGGAATGTACAAGTGGGCCGTCTACTTCCTCAAGGAATGGAACGTTTCCTGCGAGCACGTCTGGTGCTTCAACATGGACGAGTGGGCCGACTCCAAGGGCAATACTCTCGTCGGCGACGCTTCGTTCCAGTACGCGATGGAGCAGGCGTTCTACAATCCGCTCGGCAAGCTGACCGTTCCCGTCGAGCACCGCAACTTCGCGACGAAGAAGAATCTTCCCACCTACGCGAAAAAGATCGCCGCGCTCAAGAAGGAGGGCGCCAAGCTCGTTCTCGTCTACGGCATCGGCCGCATGTGCCACATCGCGTTCTGGGAGCCGCAGATCGGCGGAGAATTCAAGACCGACGCCGAATGGCTCAAGCAGACCCACCGCATCGCCGTGCAGCTCCATCCGCTCACCATCGAGCAGAACGCCCAGACCTCGTTCAAGTCCCGCACGACGCTCGTTCCTTGCCGCGCCAACACGATCGGCCCCGGGCTCATGTTCCAGGCCGACTACGCCATCGGCGGCGCCGACGGCATCTACGGGCGCGGAATGCAGTGGCAGGGCATGTCGCTCTGGACGACGCTTCGCCACGGACCTTCGCGCTGGATCACCTCGACCTGGATTCCCACGCTGCCCGGAAGGCTCTTCTTCCTCAAGGAACTCGCCGGACCCCTTGTTGCGGAGGCGAACTGAGTTATGCTCGTCAATCTCAACGATGTGTTGGGCAAGGCGCAGGCCGGCGGTTACGCCGTCGGTCTGTTCAACACCACCGACACCGATATGCTCGAGGCGGCGATAGGCGCCGCCGAAGAACTGCGCTCGCCGATCATCGTCGGCACGGCGGAAGTGCTTCTGCCCTACGGTGACCTGAAGCTTATAGCCCCTTCGATAATCGCGGCGGCAAAACGCGCCACGGTCCCGGTCGTCGTGCACTACGACCACGGTCTTACCTTCGAGCGCACGATGGAGGCGCTGAAACTCGGTTTTTCATCGGTCATGTTCGACGCTTCGACCAAGGATCCGGCGGCGAATCTCGCCGAGACTGCGGAGGTCGTGAAGATCGCCCATTCCTTCGGCGCAAGCGTCGAAGGCGAAATCGGTCATGTGGGCGAGGCTTCGAAGGGCGACGAGTCGCTTGAAGACATGTACACCACGCCGGAAGAAGCCGACGCCTTCATCAGGGCGACGGGCGTCGACGCGCTCGCCGTCGCGATCGGTTCCGCGCACGGCGTCTACAAGAAGAAGCCGATGCTCAACATCGCCCGGCTGAAGGAGATCCGCGCGAAGGTCGATACTCCGCTCGTGCTGCACGGCGGCAGCGGTCTTTCGGACGACGATTTCCGCAACACCATCCGCGAAGGCATCGCGAAGATGAACATCTTCACCGATCTGTGCCTTGCCGGGGACGCGGCGATGAAGGAAGGGCTTGAGAAGTCGCTCGGGTATCTTGAGACCCGCAAGCTCAAGGTCGAAAAGATTAAGGCGGCGGTGAAGGCGAAAATGGAACTCTTCGGCTGCGTCGGCAAGGCTTGAGTCCGGGCCGGGAAAGAAAGGAAAATGCAATGAACGTATTGGCAATCGGCTGTCACCCCGATGATGTGGAAATCGCCTGCGCGGGCACGCTATCGAAGTGCGTCAAGCGCGGCGACAAGGTGGTGGTCGCGCATCTCTGCAACGGCTCTCTCGGACACGTCGTGATTCCGCCGGAGGAGCTCATCCCCATGCGCGCGAACGAAGCGCGCGAAGCGGGCAAGCTCGCCGGCATTGAGGTTATCGGAGGCGTTTTCGACGATCTTGACATCTACTCCGACAACGCCGAGAGCAGAAACAAGGTGGTCGAGCTCATCCAGTACGCCCAGCCCGACTTCATCATCACCCACAATCCGGACGACTACATGCCGGACCACACCGCTACGGCGAAGCTCGTCTTCGACGCGGCGTTCACCGCGACGCTCCCCAACTGGCCGTCGAAGACGAAAAAGGCCGCCAAGCTCGTGCCCATCTACTATATGGACACGCTCGCCGGCGTAAACTTCGTCCCGGACGAGTTTGTCGACATCACCGGTGAAATCGATCTCAAGATCCGGATGCTCGAATGCCACCATTCGCAGCTTGACTGGATGCGCGAGCACGATCACATCGATTTCGCCGACATGGTCCGCACCTGCAGCCGCTACCGCGGTTACCAGTGCGGTGCAGACTACGCCGAAGGCTTCAAAATGTGCAAGGCGTATCTGAAAGGCACCACCAGACGGTTGTTGCCGTGATATCATCGTCGCCGGCGCACCGGGGCGTTTTTTCCGCGGTGCGCCGGCTGATGTCTGAAGAGGGACATGATGCGTTTTTTCATCTCCGAATTTCTGAAATTCTTCTTTCTGATAACGCCGTTCTTCGCGCTCTCGATGTTTTTGGCGCTGCTGCCGGATGCCGACGAGGAAAACCGGCGGCGTGTCGCCCGGCGCACGGTCCTTGCGGCGTGGATAATTTCGGTGGCCATGTTTCTTTTCGGGCAGGTCATATTCAAAGTGCTGGGCATCGGAGTGGACGCCTTTCGCATCGGGGCGGGGGCGCTCCTGTTCCTGTCCGCCGTTTCGCTCATGAATCCGAAGGTGTCGGCGTCCGGACACGAGGAAGATGACGATGTGGCGGTCGTGCCGCTGGCGATGCCGGTCGTGATCGGACCTGCGACGTGCGGACCGCTGCTCGTCAAAGGCGCGGAAATCGCAAACTGGTCCGGGCGGGTTCTGATGATTCTTGCGATGACTCTCGCGCTTGCGGCGTTGTGGGCGATACTGCGCGTCGGAGCGTCTATCGAGCGGCATCTCGGCAAGAAAGGCATCGCCATTCTCATGCGTCTTACCGGTCTTGTCCTCTCGGCGCTTTCCGCGCAGATGATTATGACAGGAGTCCGGGCTTTTTTGGTAAAATAATGTCTGCGTAACCAGAACAAGAAAAGGATACAAGCGGATGAACATCGTACAAAACGGCGCGAGCCGAAGGGATTTTCTCAAAGGGACGGCGTGGATGCTGGGAGCGGCCGCGGCCGCGGGATGCTCCATCGACAAGGTATGTTTTTCATCCTGCGGGTCGATGGCGAATTTCGCGGTTCCGCCGATGGAGAAGGTCCGAGTCGGCTTTATCGGCATCGGCGAGCGCGGTTTCGCCGCCGTCAGACGCGTGATGCTCTTCCCCGGAGTCGAAGCCGCCGCGCTCTGCGATCTGCGCGCCGAGGCCGTCGATCAGGCGCGGGAATGGCTTAAGAAGAACAACAAGCCCGGTGCGATGCATGAGTACAAGGGCAAGGATGACAGCTGGAAGGGTCTTTGCGACGACCCGCAGGTCGATGTCGTCTATATCGCGGCACCCGCTGGGTTGCACGTCGAGATGGAGCTTTACGCTATGCGCGCGGGC
>JAFVZE010000252.1 GCA_017508315.1 Kiritimatiellia bacterium
AATCGGTTTAAAATCACTGGTATGCAACGAATCTGGACTCAGAAAACTCTACCGGAAAATTATATTGTCGTTCTTTCTATTCCTGCAAGCCAGATTGAATTGTCTCCGCCTAGCAGAGGGGATTTGGAAAAGGCTATTAAGTTGGTAAGAGAGCGTCAACGTATCGCAAGGGAAGAAGAAGTCCGTAAAATTGAGCAGAAAAAGGCAGAGGCAGAAGCAGCTAAACGACGCGCAGGTTATCGTGAGGAAATCGGTGGCGGTGTCCGTCAACAGCAAGTTGATGAAGATTTGATTCTTTAAGTATAGAAATAGCCGTATGAGCAAGCATCGACAGCTCTGGGAGATGATTCGCGAAGATGTGCGGCGGCAGTTTGATTATTCCCGGTTCGTTCTGCCAGATGAATGGGCAAAGGAGTGGCCAAAGGATGTGACGAATTTCCGGATTGATAATAAGGGCGTCTATTGGCAATATTGGGCGGGGGAAGTTTATGCCGGATGTAATGGTCAGGTTATCGTTCATTTTTTCGTGGGAACAGTTAAGGCCATTGCTGCGTGCTGACTTTATCATGCCGACAAAGTAACCGATTACGACTGCCGGTGAACATTGTTTGCCGCCGCGACCGGTATATTGTATAATGTCCAGAACTATGAAAAAGAAAAATTTGTTCTGCTGCATTCTGCTTTCGTTTTTGTCGTTCTCCGCTTTCGCCGAGGAGGAGTACGCCTTCCGTGAACGGCTTGAAGTCGTTCATGAAAGTAATCGGCGGGATCTGAAGCTCCGGCCCGCCGCCGACGAGTTCGTGTTCGGCGACGGATTGGTGATCGAACTTTCCGCTTCGTCCACGCCTTTCATGCGCCGGGTCGCCCGCGATTTCGCCGATTATCTCGCCGAATCGATGGGGGTCAGCGCCCGCGTCGCGTTCAACGGTTTCAGCGGCGGGAAAAACGTACTTGCCGCGCGGCGCCTCTGCGATCTGCCGCAGGGGGAAAGGACGCTTAAGGAGCGCTCCTATTCTGTCGAGACGGGCGCGGACGGGGTTAAGCTCGTCGGTTTCGACGAGCGTGCGCTGGCGCAGGCTTTCTACCATCTCGAGGACATGATGAATCTCAGGCGCGCGCCGTTTCTCAAGCACGGCCGGCGTATCCGCACGCCGCGCTTCGCCGTGCGCATGACCCACTCCGGCTACGGCAACGACATATTCCCCGAAGCGCACCTAAATGCGATGGCCCACGCCGGGATGACGGCCATTCTCGTTTTTCTCGACGACATCGACAAGACCAAGGCTCAGGAATATCAGGATTTGAAGGCGCTCATCCGTCTTGCCGCCAAATACGGTCTTGACACTTATCTTTACTCCTACATAAAAGCGTTCGCGCATCCGGACGACGGAACGGAGGCTTTCGAAAAAAGTTACGGCCGGATCGCCGGGCATTATCCGGAGGCGAAGGGCATAATTCTCGTCGGCGAAAGCTGCCAGTTCCCTTCGAAGGATCCGCGGGTGCAGCCGCGCACCTGGCGCAACAGGGACAAGAACGACAAACGTCCGCTCGCCGGCTGGTTCCCCTGCACGGACTACCCCGACTGGCTCAGGGCGGTTCAAAGCGCTATCCGCGCCAAGGCGCCGGCGATGGAGCTTGTCTTCTGGACGTACAACTGGGGCTGGGCGCCGCTTGAAGACCGCCGCAGACTTCTTCACGCCATCCCCGGCGACGTGACGCTGATGGCGACGTTCGAGATGTTCGAGCGCCGCGTGAAACGCAACGGCATCGACTGCCCCACGGCCGACTACACGATTTCCTTCGCCGGTCCCGGCAAGTATTTCCGTTCGGAAGCCGAAGAGGCGAAAAAGCGCAATCTGCGCCTCTACACCCAGGCGAACGCCGGCGGAGTCACCTGGGACTACGGCACGGTGCCGTATCAGCCCTGTCCGTTCCAGTGGAAGCGCCGCTGGGAGGCGCTTGTCGCCGCCAACGCCGGGTACGGACTTTCCGGCATCATGGAAAACCACCATTTCGGATGGTATCCGTCGTTCCTTTCTGAACTTGAAAAGGAGATGTTCACCGAAGGGGGGATTCCTTTCGACGAGCATATCCGTCTTATCGCCGCGCGCGACTTCGGCGCCGAAAACGCCGAAACCGCGATCGCCCACTGGAAGCGCTGGAGCGAATCGGCGGAGGACTACATTCCCTCGGACGCCAATCAGTACGGGCCTTTCCGCATAGGACCGGCGTATCCGTTCACCTTCGGACATCCGCCGGCGGACTACAAGACGTTCCCGTCGAAAAAGTACGCCGCCAACGGTCCCAGGATATGCCGCTTCGACTATCTGAAGGAAGGGTATGTCGCCCAGCTCACCCCGGAGAGGATGGATGCGCAATACATGGCCAAGGAACTGGAGCTTTTAGAGCCGATGGCCGAGGCCTACGAAAAGGGCGCGGCTGCGTTCGGGGCGATGCGCGGAGAGAAGGCCGCGCGGATGGCGAATTTCGCCGCCTATCTCGGCGCCTGCACGCG
>JAFVZE010000253.1 GCA_017508315.1 Kiritimatiellia bacterium
AATCTGACTCTGCAGCCGATATACCACATGGCGCCGCCTATCGGATAACCGGGATAATATTCATATTTTTCGCCGGTGAAATTCTCGATCGCGGCGTATATTTCCCCTTCCGTCGGCAGAAACGGTTCAAGCGGCACGGCAAGACGCGTATTGAAGATGAAGCCGTCGCCGATTTTCCGCAGATCGGCGCTCTCGGAACTTGACCGCACCGAATAGGCGTTCATGCGGCCTGTGTACTGGCCGTCGATGTTCCACTTGAGATAGCGGCAGATTTTCCAGGACAGAGCCGTCGTGAACGTCCAGCGCGGCAACCGCGAAACCGGACTCGTCTGCGGCTCGGTGAACGCGGCGCCGCCGAAGAGCGAAACATCTTCGAGCGGCCGCCAGTGCACCGAACTTTCAACGCCGACCGCCCGCATCGAACCCGAGTTCAGATACCCGTTCGCGGTTTTGTCGATGCGGTTGCCGACTTCGCTGCGAAAGACGGTCAGCAGAGTGTCGAAATCGTCGTCAACCGCCAATTTCACGCCGCCCGCGAAATATTCCATCGTCTCCGCATCCAGCGTCCCCGCGGCGAAATCGTCTGCGACGGCCCGGGTGTAGATGCCGGGATAATGCACCGCCCGCGAAGCGTTGGCGAAAAACTCGACAATCTCTTCCCTGCGCAGTTTCACCGACACCGCCGGCGCCCATTCGCCGTCGTAAACCTCGTGGAAATGGTATCGCACGCCCGCTCCCGGGACAAGATGCCACTCGTCTCCAAGTTCGAAATCGTATCTCGCGCCTAAATACGGAGAGGCCGACACGAACCGCCCCTCATAGGCGAAAGGCACCTTCCCCGTTGAAAATACGGTATTTTTGGTATGACCTCCTTCGCTGGCGACATCAAACGCGCCGATCAGATGAAGATTCCTCCAGACATTCCACCCGTACCGGCTGCGGCTGCCCCAGTTGAGCCATGCGGTATCGGCGACTCCGGCAGGGGACGCCGGAACCCCGTCGGTCAGATGATCCTTGTGCCAGTTGATGTCGCCATGCTCGAAATAAACGAGCGAAAATCCTTTGAGATCATCATGCTCGACGTCCAGACGCACATTGAACAGATCGCAGGAGAGATCGAAACGGTTGTGAACCGGCACCGGCCGCCCTTTCTCGCCGGGATCCTCGACCTCGCTGTCGGTATGCTGATAGATGAAACTCAAGCGCGCGTAATCCGAAAATTCCGCGCCGACGCGGCCGAACGCGCCGTTGAGAACAGCGCGGCCGTGCTCGCGGTGACCGTCGGAATGTTTGCGGGAAAATCCGCCGTACGCGTCCACGCCCGACTCCTTCGCGCCGGCCGACACCGACGAGATGAAAGTATCATGCCGCCCGTAGGCGAGATTCGCTTCTCCGCCGCAGCCGTCTTCCCGCCTCCGCGCGCTCTCGACTTCAACCGCTCCGAACGTTCCGGCGCGTTCGCCGGGATGCGGATTCTTCTGCACCGTGATCGACTCGGCGAAATCGACCGGCAGAGAATCCGTGAGCGGATGCCCCCAGACGCCGGATTCGCGCGGAGCCCCATCGCTGTACATACGCACTTCGCCGCCGGGACGCGCGGTGCCGACGCCGCGGATGTAGACGCTGCCGCCCTGCGATCCGCCGTAGCTGCCTATCGCCGAATATCTCGAGATCGTCATTCCGGGAACCTGTCTGAGCGCCGTCTGCAGATCCTGGGCGTTGAGCGACTCCAGCTGCCGCCGCGTTATGACGGTTTCCTCCGCGCCGTCCGGCGATACCGATTCCGTCTGCGTGACGGGAGTGGCCCAGACTTCTATTACCGGCAAAGCGTTTGTGAGCGATGCCGCACAAAGCAGCAATGAGACGATTTCCATGACGGAGATATTACCATTCGCCGCTCCGCCTTGTGTAAATTGGATGTAAATTCCACCGTGCCCGGCTTTTTTCCGGCAAATAAAAGTGTATAATGTCGACCATGTCCGGAAAAACGTTCTTCTCTCTGGCGGCTCTTGCGCTGCCGCCCGTCGTGCTGTCGCTCGCCGCCCATCATATAATCGCCGCCGAAACCGCCAGAGGGCGGGAGATCGGCCGCGCGTATCTGCAGGCGCGGGCCGATGCGGCCGCGGCGGAAATCCGAAGAACGAAAAATCTGTCTTTGCCGACGGAAGACGGCGCTCCGAAACATATCTGCGCGATCGCCGCTCCCGGCGGAAAATGGCTCGGCGCTCCCCTGCCCGATGACGGACGCTGCCGCGGCACCGCCGCGTTGTCGCCGGAATTTCCCGGCCACTCGGTCCAGGTCTGCTGGGCGGGAACTCGCAATCCCGGACTGGCGCGGAAGCAACGGCTCCGCCGCGTGGAATTTTCCGTCTACGCCGTCTGTCTGACGGCATTCATGGCAGCGGCACTGGCGCTGACGCGCGCGCTCGTGAAAACCGGACGCGAACTCCGGCGGCAGCGGCGCGATGTGGAAATCTTCTCCCACCGTCTGAAAACGCCGATAACTTCAATATCGCTTTGCGCGGAACTGGCGATGTCCGGACGTATCGATCGGGAACGCAGACTTGAATGCGCGGAAACGATCGTGGCGGAAGCGAGGAAACTTGACGAAATCGTCGGTGAAGTCCTGCAGACCTTGGGGAAAACGCGCAATGGCTGAGATTCTCATAGGCGAGGACGACGCCGATGTGCGCAAGTGGGTCGGCATCGCCCTGGAAACGCAGGGATACACGGTGCGCACGGCCCCCGACGGCGAAGCGGCGCTCGCCGAGGTGAAGAAGCGCCGGCCGGACATGCTGATTCTCGACATCATGATGCCGAAGATGTCGGGATTGGAAGTCTGCCGGGAGATTCGCGCATTCGAGCGGAGGATGCCGATCATGATGCTCACGGCCCGCAACAGCGAAAACGACATGATCGAAGGTCTCGGAGCCGGAGCCGACGACTACGTGACCAAGCCGTTTTCGCTGGCCTTGCTTTTCGCCCGCGTCGCCGCGCTCCTGAGAAGAAGCGAGAACTGCGCTTCAGCCTGCCGCGCGTATAAAATCGGAGAGCACACCGTCGATCTCGTCCGCATGTCGATCCTGTCGCCGGACGGCGCGGAAAAACCGCTTGCCGCGCGCGAAGCGGAACTGCTTGAAATTCTGCACCGCCACCGCGGCGAGGTGCTGCGCCGCGAATATCTCCTCGACCGCGTCTGGGGGTTTAATTTCTACGGCAACACCCGCACTCTCGACCAGCACATAGCGCTCGTGAGGCGCAAACTCGGCGGAGACTCCGCTCTTCTGCGGACCGTGCGCAATATCGGCTACCGTCTCGATTAGACCCGCATAGAATCATCTGCCATAATTATGCTCTCGTATGACACACCCGAGAGGGAAATTTCAATCCCAATCTTTCTGAGGGGCGCGCCTGCGGTCCCGACAGCTCGGTCAAACCGTTGTTTCGCCGTCATCTTCAAACCGGAGAATGGTCCTTAAGCGGCTGTAGACCTTCAGTCGTCCAATTCCATCTCGGGAAATTTCGCCTTCACCTCCGGGGCGATCGCCCGCCACCAGCGCACCTCGTCCTTGAATCCTCTGAAAACCGCCCCCCAGTTGTCCGGAAGCCTCCGGCAGATTCCGATGCGGTAATCTATGAGATCGAACGCAAGCTTGACGAAGTCTTCTCTCGGCAGCGTGTCGCGCGCCACCAGGAACTCGCGCGTCCTGATCATGTGTTCGCAGGCGAGAAGCCGCTTTTCGACGCGACGGCGCTGCAGATCGGAAAGTCCTTTCACGGCGGCGGCCTTTACGAGCAGTGCAAAATCGCCCTCGAGCGCTTCCTTCGAATTCGCCTTCAGAACGGTCAGATGGCGGCACGAATCGTCGGT
>JAFVZE010000031.1 GCA_017508315.1 Kiritimatiellia bacterium
ACGAAGTAAGGAGACGTTGAAGTCGTTGCGCGAATACTACCGCGTAGGTCTCACTTACACGAGTAACGCCCTTGAAGGCAACTCGCTCACCGAGAGCGAGAGGAGCTTCTGCGACTGATGGGGCAATCCATCGCATTAGATGATGAGGGAGTAAATGAGGGAGTAAACGCACTTTTGAATGTGATCGCGACCTGCCCCGGGAAACGTGCGAATGAACTGGCAACCTTGATCGGGAAAAGCGTGCAGACCGTTGAACGATATGTACGGACATTGAAGTATTCCGGCAAGATTGAGTTTCGCGGCGCGCCAAAGAACGGCGGTTATTTTGCAATCTGACATGGCGGCGAACCTCCAGACGATCGGCAATGCGGCGCTTTTGGATCTCCCATGTTTGCACCGGCGCGTGATAGGTCAATGAGATCGCAATGAAGCAGAAAACGCAGGCGGCGGGTAAATAAATACTTTAATATCGGTACTTGACTATCGGTAATGATTTATCTATAATATGCGCCCGTTGCTCCGGAAAGGGTTTCCGGTGCTGATGAAAACGAGAGAAGGGTATGCCATCACCTGTATACACCACTGAAAACGCCTGCCAGGACTGCTACAAATGCGTCAGGCACTGTCCCGTCAAAGCGATCCGCATCGTCGGCGGCAAGGCAAGCGTAATTTCAGAGGCGTGCGTCGCCTGCGGAGAGTGCGTCAAGGTCTGTCCGCAGCACGCGAAGAAAATTCGCAGCGATCTCGCCCGACTTCGGGAGCTGCTCGCCTCGGGCGCTGAGGTTTACGCGTCGATAGCGCCGAGTTTCACCGGTTATTTCCGCGGAGTGACGATAGGTCAGCTTGCCGCCGCCCTGAAGCGCGCAGGATTCGCGGGCGTGAGCGAGACGGCGCACGGCGCGGAATCGGTAAGCGCCCATGTGGCGCGGCTTCTGGAGGCGACCGAGTCTCCGCTCGTAATCTCCAGCGCCTGTCCAGCGGCGGTCGATATGGTCCGCAAGTATCTTCCCGGTTTCGCAGGCTTCATCTCTCCGCTTCCCTCGCCTGTCCGGGCGCACTGCCGCCTCATCAAAGAGAAAATTTCCGCTTCGGCGAAGGTCGTTTTTTTCGGGCCCTGCGCCGCCAAGAAGAATGAAGCCGACGCGCATCCGGACGAACTGGCGCTTGCGGTGGTGTTTCCGGCGCTGGAGCGGCTGCTCGACGAAAAGGGGATCGTCATCGGCGAAGAGGCTCCCCTCGCGCTGGGCGCGGCGGCGGAAGGACGCTTTTATTCCGTCGAAGGCGGCATGAACGACACCTTGCGCGACGGCGGCGCCGAAGTGCGCTATCTTTCGGTGTCCGGGCTCGACAATCTCCGACGGCTCTTAGACGGCGTCGATCCCGCTTCGCTCGCCGAACGCGCCGACGGCAGAAAGATTTTCCTTGAAGTCCTCGCCTGCCCCGGCGGCTGCGTGAACGGACCGGCCATGCCGCAGGGCGGCGGTTCGCTCGATACGCTTTTCGCCACGGACGAGACCGCGCCGCTGCAGACGAGCGTCGGGCGCAACTTCGCGCATTGCGGCGTTTCCGCCTATCCGGCCTCGCCGGTGGCGGAAGACGAGCCGGAAGAACGCTTTGTGGCCGACGCGCTCGCGCGGGTCGGAAAGATTACCAAGTCCGACGAGCTCAACTGCGGCGCCTGCGGATACACCACCTGCCGAGAATTCGCCAAGGCCCTCATCTCGGGCAAGGCCGAGGAAGCGATGTGCCACACATACCTCAAACGGAATTTCGAGCGCACGTCCAACGCGCTCATCCGCTACATCCCCGCCGGCGTCGTCATCGTGGACGGCAAAGGCGCGATCCGGGAGTGCAACCGGATTTTCGCGGAACTTTCCGGTGCGCTGGAGGAATTCGATGCGCTCGGGAATCTCGAAGGGCTTAAGGTCGACGCTTTCCTTCCCGAGTTCGCCGACCTCTTCGCCGGCGCGCTCGACCACGGCAGCGAAATCGTCAAATACCGCCAGCGCTGGCGCGGACGCATCGTGACGGTGAGCGTATTCCCCATCGCCCGCGGCGAATTCGCCGGCGCCGTCGTGCAGGACGTGACGCAGAACGAAGGGCGGCGCGAAGAGATCGCCGCCAAAGCGCGCGAAGTCATCCGCAAGAACGTCTACACCGTCCAGCAGGTGGCGCGGCTCTTCGGCGAGCACATCGCCGAGACCGAAGTCATGCTCAACGAAATCGCTGGCTCCTACGAATCGCATACCGAGGGACGGCGCCTCAGGGAATCCGGCAGCGGGGATTATCTGAATGGATAGCGCGCTTTTCATCGAGATGGAGGGCGCGCAGTTCACCAAGACGGGCCAGGCGGCCTGCGGCGACGACATGCGCTTTCTGACGGTGGAAAAGGAAAACCGCCATCTTGCCGCGCTTTCCGACGGTCTCGGCAGCGGCGTCAAGGCGCACGTTCTCGCGACGATGACGACGTCGATGGCGATCAAGTTCCTCGAATCCAACGTGCCGACGCTGGAGGCGGCGGAGATCATCATGGATTCGCTTCCGGTCTGCGAAGTGCGCAAGATCGGCTACGCGACCTTCTCGCTTTTCGATTTCCGGCTCGGCGGACGGGCGAAAGTCACCGAGATGGGGAACCCCGGCTACATCCATCTGCGCGGCACGGAGGAGATCGCTCCGCTCAGAGACGAGACGGTCGTTTCCGCGCACTGGCCGGATCGCGAAGTGCGCGAGTGCGAGGCCGATTTCCGTCCTGGCGACCGGATCATCATGTGTTCCGACGGCGTGACGCAGGCGGGGCTCGGGCAGCGGCGCGACATGAAGTTCGGCTGGCGGCGCTCGGGCGTGCTCGCGTTCGCGCGGCGGAAAGTGGAGGCCGAGCCGGGGATTTCCGCGAAAGATCTTTCCGAGGCGATCGCCCGCGAAGCGCTCAATCTCGCGCCGGGCGGCTGCAAGGACGACATCAGCTGCGTCGTCGCCTATCTGCGCCGTCCGCGCGTGATGCGCGTTCTGACCGGGCCGCCGTACCACCGCGAGCACGACGCCGATTATGCGCGGCAGGCGCTTCTGGGCGTCGATCACACCGTCGTCTGCGGCGGCACCACCGCCAACATCCTCGAGCGCGAACTGGGCGTCAAGGTCCGCGTTTCGCTCGCCGACATGCGCTCGTCCGGCGGACTGCCGCCGGCGGGGACGATGGACGGCGTCGGGATCGCGACCGAGGGTATTCTCACGCTTTCGCGCGTTTTGTCGGCGCTCGAGGAAATGCGCGCTCCCGACCGCGAACCGGCGGCGGTGAAAGCGATTCTGGAGCGGATGATGCGCCACGACCGCATCGAATTCGTCATCGGCACGAAGGTCAACGAGTCCCATCAGGATCCCGGCATCCCGCAGGATCTGGAGCTGCGGCGGTCGGTCGTCCGGCGTATGGCGCAGGCGCTGGAGCGCAACTACCGCAAGAACGTCATCATCAATTTCTATTGAAGGAAAACGAAAATGGAAAAAATCAAAGTGGAGATCTGCTGCGGCACCGCCTGCTATCTGCTGGGGGCGGAAAAACTGATGAACATCGAAGATATGCTTCCGGAGGAATGCCGCGGCAAGGTGGAGATCGAGGCGCGCACCTGTCTCGATCTCTGCGAACGCGAGAATCTCGGCGGTGCGCCGTACGTCCGGTTCAACGGCTCGGAGATCATGGACCGCGCCACGCCCGAGCGCGTCATCTCGCGTATTCTGGAACTTGTCGAAGGGATCGGCTGAAAATGGTCAACGGTTCCACATATCTCAGGCGTGAACTCCTGATCCGGCTGGTGCGCGCGTTCGACGCCGGCGATCTCCGCCGCGAGATCGACCGCATCCCCGTCAAACTGCGTCCGAAAGACGCCGACGCTTCGCGCTGCTGCGTCTATCACGACCGCGCCGTCATCAAGTACCGGCTGATGGCGCTCTTGGGCGTCTCCGCCGAAGAGGAGACGGACGAAGCGAAAACGCTGTCGGAATATCTCGATGAAATCCTGAACGGCGGCAGCCGCGCCGAAGAGAGCGGCGAAGCGTTCGAAAGGCGCGTCGCGCCGCTTTCGGTGTGCGGGCCCGCGTGCAGCGGCTGTCCCGACGCGAGAGTGGTTTCCACTTCCAACTGCCGGGGATGTTTCGCCCGGCCCTGCGTCTACAGCTGCCCGAAAAACGCGATTGCCGTCACCGGCGGACGCTCGGCGATCGACAGCTCCAAGTGCATCAAGTGCGGCAAGTGCATTTCCGCCTGCCCCTACAACGCGATCGTGAAAACGACCGTTCCCTGCGAAGAGGCGTGCCCCGTGAACGCCATCCGCAAGAACGAGCGCGGGGTCGCCGAAATCGATTTCGCCAAGTGCATTTTCTGCGGCAAGTGCTTCATGGCGTGTCCGTTCGGCGCGGTGATGGAACGCTCGCAGATCGTGGGCGTCCTCTCGGCGATGAAGCGCGGCGAAAAACTCGTGGCGATGATCGCGCCCGCCGCCGACCGGCAGTTCCCCGGCACGATGGAGCAGCTGATGGCCGCCTGCGTCGCCGCCGGCTTCGCCGACGTCGTCGAGGTCGCGCTCGGCGCGGAGAAGACGACCGCCCACGAGACGGCGGAATTTCTGGAGCGCATGGAGGGTGAGGAGAAGAAATTCATGACGACGTCGTGCTGCCCTGCGTACGTCAACCTGATCGGCAAGCATCTGAAGGAGCTCGTCGAACACGTTTCGCTTACTCCCAGCCCCATGGTCTACGCGCATGAAATGGTGCGCGAGGCCGACCCCGCGGCCAAGACGGTCTTCATCGGCCCGTGCATCGCCAAGCGCAGCGAAGCGCGGCGCAAGGGAATCGACTTCGTTCTCTCGTTCGAAGAGCTCGGCGCGATTCTCGCCGGACGCAAAATCGACGTCATGGCCTGCGCGCCGCATCCGGTGCCGCGCCCGGCGGCGGCGACCGCGCGCAATTTCGCGCGCAGCTGCGGCGTCACCGAGGCGGTGCTCGCGGAGGCGACGAAGAAGATCCCCGGCTTTCAGCTTGCCGCCAAGCAGATCGACGGCATCGACCGCAAGACCCCGGCAATGCTCAAACTTTACGCCGCCGGAAAACTGCCGGCGAACTTTCTGGAGGTCATGGCCTGCAAAGGCGGCTGCGTGAACGGTCCCTGCTCGCTCGCGTAGCGGCAGGTCGCGCCGGTTCCGCGCCTGACGCGGCGGACCGGTGCCGAAAGGCCGGATTTACTTCGCGCTTTCAAGATAGCGCTGGGCTTCAAGGGCGGCCTCGGCGCCGGTTCCCGCCGCGGAGACCGCCTGCTTGTAATTCGGATCGGCGCAGTCTCCGGCGGCGAATACGCCCGGACGAGAGGTGTGCGTGTTCTCGACGCGGATATAGCCGTTTTCGTCGAGTTCGAGCGCACCTTTCAAGAATGCCGTTTTCGGGGCGTGTCCGACGGCGATGAATGCGCCGGAGATTTCCAGCCGGCTGGCGTCGGAAAGCGTTATCGCGTTGAGCCGTCCGCCGTCGCCGTCGAAGGAAACGACGGTGGTGTTCCATTTCACGTCGATGTTGGGGGTCGCGAGCACGCGCTCCACGAGCGCTCTGGTGCCGCGGAATTTATCGCGTCGGTGGATTATGGCGACTCTTTCACAGATTCTCGAAAGATGGAGCGCGTCGGAAAGCGCCGTGTCGCCGCCGCCGATGACGGCCACGCTTTTTCCTTTGTGGAAAGCGCCGTCGCAGGTGGCGCAGGCGCTGATGCCGCGGTTACGGTAGGTGCTTTCGCCCTCGATTCCGGTCCATTTGGCTTCGGCGCCGGTGGCGATGATGACAGTTTTCGACGAGTAATCCCCCGTCATGCCGGAAAGCTTGAGCACGCTTCCGGAAAAATCCACGGCGGAAATCTCGTCCATCGCGAATCTGACTCCGGCATTCTCCGCCTGTCTTCTCATGGAGGTCATGAGGTCGAGGCCGGAAACGGGATTGGCGAAACCGGGGAAGTTTTCGACTTCCCGGGTCTGGACGAGCTGTCCCAGAGCGTTCATGCCCTCAATGACGAGAGGAGAAAGTCCGGCGCGCGCCGTATAGATTCCGGCGGTAAGTCCTGCCGGACCGCTTCCGATGATGATGACGTTTTCCATGGCGGCCATCATTGTATCAAACTGTCATGCAGCCTGACAATCATAATGATATTTTGACCTTTCACATCCGTTTTTGGTATCATTGCCGGAGCGTCCCCCGCGGCTTGACGGCCGTTGCGCGGCGGCGGAAACTTCAAAAAGCATAATCAGGCGGGTTTTCACATGGATGAAAAGTTGATCATAGACGTTTCGAGGCTGAAAAGCGAAGGCGAAACCGTCTCCGGGGAGGTCGATGCGGTCGATCTCGACGAGGAGTTCGTCAAGTCGTTCGGCGGCATCCGCTACCGGCTCGATGTCCGTCTTTACGGCAGGGAGCTTCTTGTACGAGGCTCCGCCGAACAGGATTTCGATCTTGTGTGTTCGCGTTGCGGCAAAGACTTCGACGATACGGTAAAAGTGGCGGATTACGTCTCATCCCACGAGATAGCCGACAATACCGTGGAGGTCGATTTGACGGAATCGCTCAGAGAGAGTATAATACTCGCCTTACCGACATACCCGGTATGTGACGAGGCGTGTCCCGGAATCGAACAGACGGAGGAAATGCCCGGCGACGACAGATGGGGTGCGTTGGATCAGTTGAAAGTGCAAGGAGAACAAGAAAATGGCAAGTCCTAAGAACAAGAAGTCGAAAATGCGCAAGCGTCAGCGCGTGGCCCAGCTTGAGAAGCCCATTCTCGCCTCGACCGGCGTCTGCCCCGCCTGCGGAGCGACGGTTCGTTCGCACCGTGCGTGCCCGAAGTGCGGGACGTACAAAGGCCGCAAAGTCGTCGCGGTCGCCGAGTAATCGATTTTCAGAAGGGGTTTCCCCCATGACTCGAATTGCCCTTGATGCGATGGGGGGCGACAACGCCCCCAAAGAGATTGTTGTCGGCGCGGTTGAGTCGGCGGCCGGTCTTTCCGATGTGAAGATACTGCTCGTCGGCCAGTTGTCCTCCATTCAGGATGAACTGGACAGACTCGACAAGGATCTGAAAAAAGATGCGCAATCGGCGATCGAGTCGGGGAAACTTGAGATAATCCACGCTCCCGACAAAGTGGAGATGGATGAAAGTCCGGTGGACGCGGTCCGCAAAAAAAAGGACTGTTCGATCAATGTGGCGATGCGGCTTCTGAAGGAAGGGCGCGCCGACGCTTTTGTTTCGGCGGGAAATTCCGGCGCGGTCGCCACGAGCGCGATTTTCAATCTGGGCCGCATACCCGGGGTTATGCGTCCGGCGATCGCTGCGGTGCTCCCGACGCGCATCCCGCGCCGCCCGATTCTTGTTCTGGATGCCGGTGCGAACATGGACTGCCATCCCGACTGGCTGGTGCAGTTCGCGATCATGGGCAACGCCTATTCGAAGGCGGTCATCGGGCGTACCACTCCCAAAGTGGGGCTCGTGTCCATCGGTACGGAGGACTGCAAGGGCAACGAGATGACGAAGCAGACGTTTCCGCTTCTCAAAGAGGTCAGGGACATCAACTTCGTCGGCAATATCGAAGGGCACGATCTCTTCAAGGGACAGATGGATGTCGCCGTTTGCGACGGCTTCGTCGGCAATGTTCTTCTGAAGACCACGGAATCCATCGCCAAGGCCATGAGTTACTGGCTTAAACGCGAATGTTTCCGCGGTCCGTGGCGGATTCTCGGGGCGCTTCTCCTCAAGGGGGCGTTCCGCGCGCTCAAGAGCCAGATGGATCCCGAGGTCTACGGCGGCGCGCCGCTTCTCGGAGTCCCGGGAACCGTGATCATCACCCACGGCAGTTCCACGCACAAAGCAATTTATTACGCCGTTAAAGCCGGCGTCGCTGCGGCGACCAACGACGTTTCCGGTTTGATCGCAAAATCGATCGCCGAACACGCCGAGGACCGCAAGCAGAAATGAGCGACTATAATTTTTCCGCCATCGAGAAGAAGTGGCAGAAGTATTGGCTCGAAAACAAAACCTTCAAAACCGATGACGCCAGGGCGGGCGAGAAATTCTACTGCCTTGACATGTTCCCGTATCCGTCCGGCGCCGGTCTTCACGTAGGTCATCCCGAGGGGTATACGGCGACCGACATCCTTTGCCGCTACAAGCGCATGAAGGGCTTCAACGTCCTTCATCCGATGGGTTGGGACGCTTTCGGTCTTCCAGCCGAGCAGTACGCCGTCGAGACGGGGACGCACCCGGCGGTGACGACGAAGAAGAATGTCGACCGGTTCCGCGAACAGATCCGCTCGCTCGGTTTTTCCTACGACTGGGACCGCGAGGTCAACACGACCGACCCGAAGTACTACAAGTGGACGCAGTGGATTTTCGAGAAGCTCTACGAGAAGGGGCTCGCCTACGTTGCCGAAGTGCCGGTGAACTGGTGTCCCGCGCTGGGGACGGTTCTCGCCAACGAGGAAGTGATCGACGGCCGCTCCGAGCGCGGCAACCATCCGGTGATCCGCCGTCCGATGCGCCAGTGGATGCTCAGGATAACCGAATACGCCGAGCGTCTTCTGAAGGATCTCGACACGCTCGACTGGTCCGAGGGCATCAAGGAGATGCAGCGCAACTGGATCGGCAAGTCGACCGGCGCGCTCGTCGATTTCAAAGCCGGCGAAGACGTGATAACCGTCTACACCACGCGCTGCGACACGCTTTTCGGCGCGACCTACATGGTCGTGAGTCCCGAGCACAAGCTGGTTTCGAAGTGGCTTGAATCCGGTTCGCTCGCCAACGCCGACGATGTTTCCGCCTACCGCGAAGCCGCCGCGCGCAAGAGCGATTTCGAGCGTACGGAGATGAACAAGGACAAGACGGGCGTGGAGCTCAAAGGTGTCAAGGGCGTAAACCCCGTCAACGGCGCCGAGCTTCCGATCTACATTTCCGACTATGTTCTCGCTTCCTACGGAACCGGCGCGATCATGGCCGTTCCCGCGCACGACGACCGTGACTACGAGTTCGCGAAGAAGTTTTCGATTCCGATGATCCAGGTCGTCGACGGCGACTGCGATCTTGCGAAGGCGGCGTTCACCGACATCGAATCCGGCGTGATGGTAAATTCAGGCTTTATCGACGGACTTTCGGTGAAGGACGCCCAGAAGAAGATGATCGCCTGGCTCGAAGAGAATGGCGTCGGCAAAGCGAAGACCCAGTACAAGCTCCGCGACTGGCTTTTCTCGCGTCAGCGCTACTGGGGCGAGCCGTTCCCGGTCATCCACTGGGAGGACGGCACGCAGAGCCTCGTTCCGGAAGATGATCTTCCCCTCACGCTGCCCGAACTTGCCGACTACAAGCCCACCGGCAGCGGCGAACCTCCGCTCGCCCGCGCTTCCGACTGGGTCAATGTCGTCGATCCGGCGACCGGCAGAAAGGGAGTCCGCGAGACGAACACGATGCCGCAGTGGGCCGGCAGCTGCTGGTATTATCTCCGCTACATAGATCCCCTGAACGACAACGCGTTCGCCGATTCGGAGCTCCTGAAGAAGTGGCTTCCGGTCGATCTCTACGTCGGCGGCGCCGAGCACGCGGTTCTCCATCTCCTGTACGCGCGTTTCTGGCACAAGGTTCTTTTCGATCTCGGGCTCGTCCCGACGTCGGAACCGTTCCAGCGTCTTGTAAACCAGGGCATGATTCTCGGTATGGCCTACAAGACCAGGCGCGGCGTGCTCATTCCCATGGATCGGATCGAATGGCGCGACGGAAAGCCTTACGGCGCGGAAGAGGGCGGCGAGATGGAACTTTTGACCGAGTTCCCCGCCAAGATGTCGAAGTCTCTGCGCAACGTCGTCAATCCCGACGACATCATCCGCGATTTCGGCGCCGATTCGCTGCGTCTCTACGAAATGTTCATGGGACCTCTGCAGGCCGTCAAACCCTGGTCGACCAAAGGCGTCGAAGGCGTGCACCGCTTCCTCAAGCGCGCCAACCGTTTCGTCACCGAGTCGAAACTTGAAGAGCGCGCGATGAACAAAGTCGAGGCGAAGGCCGTCGCGGCGATGATAAAGAAGGTCGGCGACGATCTCGAATCGATGAGCTTCAACACCGCGATTTCGGCGATGATGGTCTTCATCAACGAGACCGACGACATCCTCAAGGCGCAGGGCGGCGCGATCGCCAGGGAGGCGGCTGAAAAGTTCGTCCAGTGTCTCGCTCCGTTCGCCGCGCATCTCGGCGAAGAGCTGTGGGAGTTTCTCGGACACGCGGACACGATCGCTTACGAGCCGTGGCCGCAGTATGACGCCGCCGCGCTCGTCGAGGACGAGATCGAAGTCCCCGTTCAGGTTCTGGGCAAGCTGCGCGGGCGCATCAAAGTTCCGGTCGCGGCGACTCCCGCCGACATGGAAGCGGCGGCAAAGGCCAATGCCGATGTCGCCAAGTTCCTTGAAGGCAGGACGATAGTCAAAGTGATCGCGGTTCCGAAAAAGATGGTCAATTTCGTCGTCCGCTGATGCCGGTGTTCGCCGGTGAAACGCGTGCAGGCCTTGGCACTTGCGTTTATGCGGCGAATTAGGTATAATATATGCCAACAATTTTCCCTGTAAGGAAGAAAGAAGAGGTAGAAAAATGGGTACAGGTCGTACACTCCGCAAGGAATCTCACGTTCGTCCGTGCAAGACGCCCGCCGGCAAGGCTCACAAGAGCGCCGCGCAGCGTCGCAGGCTTGTCAAGTTTGGCATGAAGGAAGAAGACGTCAAGCTTATGGGCGACGAGGATGTGCGCGTTCTTGTGCAGCGTCCTGCGGTCGTCAAGAAGCTCGTCGCCAAGAAGGCCTGAGCGAAATGACAAAAGTCAGCTGTTCGGTTTCTGAACAGTTCGTGAATCCCCTCTTCGAGGTTTTCGACGGAGGGGACTTCATTTTGTCCTCATATCGCGATGTCGAGAAGTCTTTAACCGACATTATCGTTTATTTCGATGAAAAAACGCTCCCGGAAGGCGTGCCCGGCAAGGCGGAGGCCTGCAGAATCGTGGAGCGCAAACTTGAGGAAGCGCTGAAGATCGTCGGGGCGGAGGCGGATATTTCCGTCGCCGACGTCCCTGACGACGATTGGATGTCCGCTTACCGTCGGCATTTCAAGACTGAACTTGTAAGCCCGCGCATTCTCGTACAGCCGGAATGGGAAGAACTGGCGGTAATCAAATTCGATCCGGGCATGGCTTTCGGAACCGGCAAACACGAGACTACCAAAGCATGCCTGCAGTATATAGACGAGTGCGCTCCGGAGGGAGGATCGTTTTTGGATATGGGCTGCGGTTCGGGCATTCTGTCCATAGCCGCCGCGAAGCTCGGATACGGACCGGTTGCAGGTTTCGATGTCGATCAGGAGGCTGTCGACGCTTCGGTTGAAAATGCCGCCAAAAATCGTGTCGAGGTGGAGTTTTTCAAATACGGTTTAGGCGGCAGGGTCAGGAAAGCGCTTCCCGAGGCCGATCTTGTGGCGGCAAACATTTTAGGACCGTTGCTTATCCGCTTCGCCGATGAGATCGTCGAGAGCGTGAAAAGACGCATAATAATCTCCGGGATTCTCGCCGAGCTCTATCCGGAGGTGCTCGCCGCCTATGAGGCGAGGGGTTTCAAAGAGCTTTCGCGCAAGACCATCGGCGAGTGGACGACCGGGCTCTTGACGCGGTAGATGCTCAGATTTTGAGAACGTCGTCGTAACCGGTCGGCACCCTTGGCAAAAAGACCCTTCTGTAAAAGTTCTACTGTATATGCTTGGCTATTGGCTGTGGGATTTGGTAGACTGCATGCGTCATGAGGGAGAAAAGATTGCTGGCAATACTCGTGACAGGGGAGAGAAGCAGGGGTGAGCTCGCATCAGAGCTGGGTATTTCGAGCCAGCCTTGGCTGTCTAGAGCCTACTTAAGTCCGCTGATGGCGCAGGGCTACATCGCGCAGACATTGCCCAAGAAGCCCAAGTCGCCGTTGCAGCGCTACAGGCTTCTGCGCAAGGGGAAGGCTGTCCTGGCATGAATACAACATATACAGTAAAACATATACAGAAGGGTCCGACCCTTTTGCTAATGGACTGAAAGCGTTTTGGAATGTATTTGCCGCGATGTCGCCGTGGCTGGCTCTATCAGAGGGAGACGGTCGCGGCGTATTTGGATTTGTTCTACAGGGCTTTCACAAGATACGTTGTTTGTACCATACACTCTGAATTATGATATAATGCCGAATACATAAAATCGTATAAAGAAAAGGACGCATATGATGAAAACGTTTAATGAACTTAAAGCTTCGGCTAAAATCCAGATTAAAGGGAAGATCGGTATTTTATTTGCTATGTTTTTTATTATGATCGTAATTATGATCGGAGTTTCGAGTGCCTCGAGTTTTGTTCCTGTTCTTGGGTCTATAGCTAATTATCTAGTGAATGCAGCGTTCGCTTTAGGTGGAGCTTGGGTTTTTCTTAGGATTGCAAAAGGAGAAGAGGTTTCGGTTGGGAATATTTTTTATGGTTTTGAAGATTTGTGGGCAGCTATCAAGGCTCAGTTCTTTATGGGGCTTTTTATTTTGCTTTGGTATTTACTCTTGATTATACCTGGTATTATTAAGACGTATGCGTATTCGATGACATTCTATATTCTTGCAGAAAACAAGGGTATGCCTGTATTGGAGGCGATTACTCTTTCGAAGAAGATGATGGATGGTCATAAGATGGATTTATTTCGTCTTTTCTTATCGTTCATTGGGTGGTTTATTCTTGTTTTAATTACATTTGGCATTGCAGGAATATGGGTATATCCATATTTTTATGCTACCATAACTAATTTTTATCTTTCGGTTAAAGAGGATTATATGAGCAAGTTAGCCTAATGGAAATAGTCTGGTATTTAACAGTTGCAATATTTCTGATATTGGGCCTCGCAGGTTGTTTTATTTCAATCCTGCCGGGCCCGATTTTAAGCTATTTAGCTCTTCTTTGTTTAATACCTACTGATAAATGTCTGTCAGCGGCAACTTTGTTGTTTTTTGGCGTTTTAACGATTATTGTTACTGTTGCAGATTTCATAATTCCTGCGATTGGTGCTAAGAAGTTCAATTGTTCGCCTTATGGAACTTGGGGATGTGTGCTTGGAACATTTATCGGCGCGTTCTTTTTCCCTATTGGATTAATAGTAGGACCATTTCTTGGGGCGTTTCTTGGTGAGCTGATAGCGCGAAGAGAGGCATCTCAGGCATTTCGCGGTGCGCTTGGCGCGTTTTTAGGTTTTCTTGCAGGAACGTTGTTGAAGCTGTGTTTTTGTATTTATCTTATAATTCATGTCGTATTGGTTTTTCTTAGATGAGAATCATTCTTTAGTTGGAGTTTCGGGTTGGAGTTGGGAGTGGGTAGGCTCCACAAATCGTCACAAATTTTCACAAATTGATTTGTGTCGATATGTGCAGAGCAGCGGCGAATCGTTATTGTTTTTAGCCGTGTAGAAGTGGAGAAGTGTAGAACGGCGATGAATTGTTTGGTGCATGCCGAACTTCTCCCCATCTCCACCTCTACACGGCCTAACAAAATCCAAGGTTGTCTTCATTAGCATTCACGCGCTACCTCGCTAAATCCCTTCACACCCCCACTCCCTTAGCCCGTAATGTCAAACTGTCACAAATAGGTCTTGGTGTGACAAAATTTTGCGGTGAAAATTTTTGCGTCTTTCGTGGTTAAAATATGCTATAATATTGGCACTTTACAAGGGGAAATGCTAATGAAAAAGCAGAATGTCCTATATCCAAAGGCGTTAAAGGCCATTAAGACTTTAGGCGAAAATCTTCGTCTAGCCCGCCGTCGCCGCAAGATTACAGCCGGGATGATGGCGGAGCGCGCCAATATGTCCTTAATGACGCTTAGGTCGATTGAGCGCGGCTCTCCGCATGTTTCAATGTGTAACTATATGGCTGTTATAGCTTGCCTTGGGTTTCAGGAAGATGTTGCCGCTGTCGCGGCGAATGATGTCTTGGGGCGCGACTTGCAGGATGCCGAACTATGAAAATGCCCATCTGCGCAATCATGGTTTTCTTCTGACACCGAAGGGTTGGCGGCTTTCGCCGATGTTTGATGTCAATCCCAATCCACATGGCGGAGATTCGGCGCTTGATATGGGAGATATTTTTGAGGATTCCGAATTTTACCGCATTTCAAAAAAGGAAGCGAAGTCCATTTTCGACGAGATGCGTAAGGTTGTGCGGTGACGGTATGGGGAAAGCGGCGCTTTGGTGGAAGTGCCGACTTTTGTTGCTGAGCCTTCTGTTTCCCCGAAAGTAGTGTTCCCCAACAATCCAAAGGTGTACAGAAGCCGGTGAATATCTAAGGAGATGTCGCGGCGGGGTGCCCAAGCGGCAGCCGGGCCTTCAAAATAGCCCGGCTGTATTAGCTTGGGTCGCCGCGAAAACGCGAAAAATTATTCCGGTTTTGAAATCTATACGATTGTTATTTTCGGTGTTATTTTCGGTTGACAGGGGGGGGGGGGTAATTGATACAATTCTTGCGAAACACGGGGTGATATATCGTTCTGCCGTTCTGTATGCAGGAAGGATGCGTTTGAAGTTGTCGAATTTATTCTGAATAAAAAAAGGAGGGTCGTGATGAGAAGATTGGTGATGACCGTTTTTCTCGCCGGTCTGCTGCCGGCGGTGACGACGGCCGCATGGATGGAGCAGTCCATCAGGCTGGTGCAAGGGTGGAACGCCATCCATCTGAAGGTCAATCCGTACGACAATGCGTGCGCGAACGTGTTCGGCGCGGGGTCGGGCGGCAAGATCGAAAGTGTCGCCTGGTGGCGCCCCGATCCCACGTGGGACGGCACGGGCGCGTCGCGTACCGACACGTACTACTGGAATCCGACGAACGAGGCGTCATGCACATTCGCCCAGGCGCTGGGCGACAGCACGTACCTCGTGAAGGCGTCCGAAGCGACGACGCTGAGAGTTCTCGGTACGCCGGTCATCCCATCGGGCCGGATCTATCTCGGCGCGGCGAACCTCGTGGGCATGTGGCTTGAGAACGACGTGTTCTACAGCGAGTACTTCCGCGCGTTCTCGAAGAATCTGGCCGCCTCCCCGTATCAGACGGTCGATCCGCCCGACAGCAATGCCCTCCATCAGGGCGACGACAAGTCAGCCGATCCGAGCCAGGCGATCTGGCTTCAGACGGCCGGCAGCGGCATCGCGACCTATATGGGCCCCGTGCAAGTGTCGTCCGATTCGACGGACAAGATCCTCAGCTGGGCGAAGACGACGGCCGTGCGCACGCTGACCCTGAAAAACGTCACGGACGATGAGATTGAAGTGAAGATCGATCTTCTCGATTCGCTCAATCCTCCTGCAGGCCAAGGC
>JAFVZE010000254.1 GCA_017508315.1 Kiritimatiellia bacterium
GGATTCAACTCCGGCAGTCTGCCGCCGAGACACCTCCCGTCGGCGATTCGCAAGGTCTGAAACTTTGAGTCGAAATTAATATACCCGGACTCATCAATAAACTGCGAGACGCAAATGGTCCCCATATAATCGAGATTCGGCTTGCGCAGCACATATTGACCGCCCGGACTTGAAGTGCCGGCGCTCCGCTTAATGCCGCTGAACCATATACTCCCGCCTCCGGCAATCTCGGAATCAAACTCTATAATATTGCCGAGATACGTTTCCACCGATAATCTTTTTCCGTCCATGATTGTAATTCGTTCGCAATGCGATGTTTTGCAGGTATTTACAAACTGAACCGTACCGCCGTTGACTATGAGATTGGTGATTGTGTACTCGTTGTGGAAAATACGTATCGCGCCGCCGTCAAGCGCCAAACTTTTACCGGGAAACACTCCCGGTTCATTGGGATAGTAAGGTGTTCGCAAATTTGTCGTCGTCCAATAATGAACACCGCCATGAGGAATCTCGCCATCGCTCCAACGTGCCGCATTGGTCATTGAGGAAGCACGATACGCTTCCGTGTTTTTAAACTCATACTCATACGGATAGGAACCGGTTTGCTGCACCAACGGCTCAAATACCGCCACAAGGGATTTTACGCCGTCTTCAACTGTCGTTTCCAAGTGACAATGATGTTTCCAGTCGCTTTGGGATGCGTTAAGCGTAAAATCATCCTCGGTAAAATCGGCATTTTCGACAGGAGCCGAAAGAAGAACTATCCGCTGTTCGTCTTTAGAAACCGGCACGTCGAAATTAAGATAGATTTCTACCCCAGGTTCCGCCGTCAAAGAACCGCTCGCCGTAAACGAACCGTGCGCATCGGCCGTACCACCGATAATGATGCGTGAGCCTGTACGAAACGTCATATTGGAGACGGTCATCTCTAATGATTTTTCAGCATCATACATCTGGAGAGCCGTATCTCGCGTCAGATCAAGCGAACCGGGGAAATTGGGATTGCGGAATATCAGTTTCATCTCAAAATTGGATATTGAATTCGAAACCGTAATAAGACCCTGATATTGAGAAAGATCATAAAACATACAAGCGACACTTGTCTGTCCTCCGCCGCTCACATACAATCCCTTATCCACCCCGCCAAATACCTGATTCTGTATATGCAAGGTCGCGGTAGGCTTGCGGAAACCAAGCCTGAACGGCGCCGAAACCGGCGATGCGACGGTTATCGGACCAAGTAAACTATGAGCGGAAATGCCATCTCTGCTGCAGGTGATATTTCCTTTCTCGAGAACCATCCCGTAATTCTTGCAACTGATATTTCCGGAATAAATCCAAGCTGTCGTCGACTTGTTTTCCGCAATACTGCCGAAATGCAACGGACCGCCGAAAAATCCCGGAGCTTGACTGAGATACATCGTATTACATGCGTAATAATCATCCGCCGCGTCAAACTCCGTCATCGCCGCTCCGTCCGACGAGGTCCAATACAACTGATTGGTAAAAGTATGGTTTTTCTTTGTTGTATCCTCCCTCGTGCAGTACCAATTCTCCGCCCTTGCCGCGGACACGGCGCCCAGAAGAAACGCGACAGAAACAAGAGTATTCACTTTTACTGATTTCATGGGGTTTACTCCTTGTCTTTAATCCAGGTCCAGCGCTTTTCGCGCGCGAGGAACCGTGAAGCGGTAATTCCGATCACGGAAAATCCGGCGTCTTCAAAGTATCCGCTCGCCGGTTTTCCGAGCACAACTTCCCACAGACCGGTCTCGCGACCGCGCGGCAGCATGATTCTGTGCATAGCTCCGGCGCCATCGCGCGTTTCCCACAAGACTTTCCCGGACGGCGCGGTGATTTTTGCCGCGACCTTCTCGTTCGGACCGCCGCCGGTCACGCGCACCGCCGCCGCGTTATCCGCATCCTGCACCTCGAAGAACAACTTGCATCGCGGCATGAAAAGCGATGCTCTGACATTATGGTCAAGCGAAATGGGCGCATCGGAGCCGGAGACTTCAATGATCCCGCCGACTCCCGCTCTGGCACTGAGACGGTAGAAGCCGGCTTCCGGCGCTTCGAACGAAACTTCGCCCGCCTCCTTCCCCGGCAACGGGAAACGGGCCACTTCCCCTCCGGAAACGCGGCTTACGATCACGTCGCCGGACGGATAGTCGAACTTGGGAAGGATTCTGTCGCCGCGGAGACGAAGACGCACCGTGCGCGCACGGTCGGCATAGACGATGTAACTGCAGGAAAAGCGCGTGGCGACAGGCGCGAACGAAACCATTTCGCCCGGCTTTTCGTCGATGACGCGCGCGGCGGCGAGATCGGTATCGACCGGAAGGATCTGCCCGGTTCCGCCTATGAACACGGGCGAGGATATTTTCCGTTTCCAATCCGCCTCTTCAAGCGGTCTGAGCGCTTCCGACGTCTTCTCCCGCCAGCGGCAGTTTTCGAACGAGAGGTCAACCGAATTTTCTTTGCGCTTCATAAGCGTGAACGCCGAACCTGCCGAACCGTCCAGTTCGCAGTTGCGGCAGACCATGCTTCCGCGGACCTCGCCGACGGGAGAAGAACTGTTGCAGGCGAGCTTGAAGGCGACTCTGTTGCCGACGCTGCGACAGTTCTCGATGAGGACGGAAATGCGCGGCGAACCCGCATCGAGATGCATGAGATGAAACTCGATCCCGCATCCGGCGTTGTTCTCAAAAACGCTATCGCGCATCGTCACGTTGCAGATGCTCTGGTGTTTCCGGTTCGGCTCGAAGTCGATGCCGGCCGCGGGCGGAGTTCCGGTCGTGTTTTTAAAGATGCAGCGCTCGACAAGCAGGCCGTCGACCGTAATGACGCTCACCGCCTGACGGTGGTTGTCGTCGCACACGACTTCGCGAAGGACGATGTTGCGGCAAGGGCCGCTCCCCTGTCCGAGATAGATTCCGTCGCCGCCGGAGCCCGCGACGGTAAGCCCTTCCAGCGTAATATTGCTGCAACCGTAGAAGTTAAGCGCATGACGGTGTTCGGATTTGACGTA
>JAFVZE010000255.1 GCA_017508315.1 Kiritimatiellia bacterium
CGAAACCTGCTCGCCGCCGAAATACTTGCCGTTGCCCCACGGATCGATGAGGACGCGCAGCCCCAGCTCATGCGCCTTGTCGACGATGGCGGGGATGTTGGGACGCCAGAAATCGAAATCGAATTCGGTGACCGCGAGAATTACCTGCGTCACTCCGTGCGCCTTCATTTCCCTGAAGTCGGCTTCGGCGTGTTCGACGTAGTTGAGACCGTAGTAGCTGATTGAGGTTTGAGTGATCATAGTGGTTAGCGGTTAGTGATTAGCAGTTAGCGGTTAGTGATTAGTGGTTTTTATCGAAGAGGTGTTCGAGCTCTTCGAGTTTTTTACCTTTCGTTTCCGGAATGAAACAGGCGGTGATGAAATAAAGTACGCCGTTGAAGGCAAAGAAGTAGAACATCGACGCCCAGCCCCACTCGGCGACCCACGGACGGAACCACGACGCAAGGCCCCAGGCGACCAGCTGATTCATGAAAAGCGCTATCGCCATACCGTTGGCGCGGATGCGGGTAGGCATCAGTTCCGAAAGGACGAGCCAAACGCAGATTCCCGGACCAAGCGCGTAAAAAACCTGCATGAAAAAGAACGCCGACAAAGTCATGAGCCCCGTGAAATTGTTCGCTTCCACGCCGAAGCGTTCGATCGCGAGAAACATCGTCCCTATGGCCGCAAGACCGATCGTCATTCCGCCCGTTCCCACCTTAAGAAGCCACGTCCTGCCCTTCCTGTCCACGAGCGCGGCGGCCGCGACGGTTACCAGCATATTGGTGAGTTTCACGGCCAGCTGCCCCCAGTTGGCGAATATCCCTTCAAATCCCGCTTCATGCAGAATCGTCACGAGATAGCTCGTAAATGAGCTCATGCCTGTCGTCTTGTTGAACGTCAACACGAGAACGGCAAGCAGAAAAGGAACTACGTAGCGGCGGGAAAGGAGAGATCTGAAACCGGCGGCGGGAGACGTTCGGCGGGAGCTTGGCGATGAGCGACGGGAGGCGGATTCTTTCTTGTTGAGCCATACCGGGCTTTCGGGAAGATGAAGAGAAAGCGCGAAAAGCGCGGCGACAGGGAGCATCGTCCACCAGAAATTGGCGCCCCAGGCCGCCACCCTGCCGGCGGCGTCGGCGGTATCGGACGCTCCGTACCAGGTTGCGATAAGACACCCGACGCCTGCAGCGATCACAAGTCCGAATCCGAGAAAAAACTGGAACACGCCCGTTCCTCGTCCGCGAATATCCGCCGGCAGCACCTCGGCCAAATACATCGGCATCGCGACGGCCATGTAACCGGCGCTCATTCCCTGAAGCACCCGCCCGGCGAAAAGCGCAGGATAGCAGCCGAGCGAGAGACTTACCGCCGGAATCGCGGCAAGGAACATCGCCGACGAAAGCACGATCGTTTTTTTACGCCCGAAGAAATCGCAGAGCCAACCGGAGGTTATCGAAGAAACAAGACCGCCGAGAAGCACGGCTCCGACGATATGGCTGATCTTCGAATCGGAATATATGCCCATCGCCTTCATGTACGGCTCCGCCGCCGCGATGACCCCGAAATCAATGCCGTACAGCATGCCCCCGAGACCGGCGACGGTAAGCAGAAGACGAATGTGCATATTTATACCCATCGCGTCAATTATATATTTTTACCGCCGACGGTACAATCGATTAATCTTCAAATATTCATCTACTTTTCTTCAACCGGCGCGGCGGGGAAATCAGTTGCGGGGACGCTTGAACCCATTGCGTCCAGCCTTGACCGTGAGGCGTCTGCCGTCGGCGACAAGCGTAAATGTGCCGTTCGATTCGACGGTTATTTCCCCGGCGGTGGCGATAACCGTGCAGACGATGTCGCCGAAACGGTAGTTCTCCACTCCGGCGCGGCCTTTGATGTCGCGGGCGAAATCGCACTTGAGTTCGCCCTTGAACGCGTTTGCCTCTTTAATGCCGATTATATCTTCAATAAAAAGCGAAATCGGTCCCAGTGCCGACCAGCCGCAGAAATTGTCGCGCACATGCACATCGCTCTTGGCGTAGGTTGCCGGCTTCGCCTCTGTCGGCGAATAGCACTCCCAGACGGTATGCGGCGAAAAACGGCGATAGACTTCATCCATGTGAAATACCGTCTTGCGGGCGATTTCCCGGGCGAGCGCGTATTCGCCGCAGACGTCGAGCGCCTTGACGGTCATGTAGGTCGTCGGCAGCCACACCCCGCCGCGCCAATATCCGCCCGTCGGCCAGAAGTCCGGATCCTTGCGTGCAAGCGACGGCGTCGGCACGGCGCCGCCGAACCAACGCGGATCTGAAAGCTTTTCGATCATCCGCGCACGGCGGTGCGGCGGCGGCACTTCAGCGAGCATCGTCCAGTAGGAGGCTATCGTCGGCACTTTGCATTTTGAAAGATCGTCCTCGAGAATGTCGTAATAGAATCCGTCGGCCTCATCCCAGTAGAGTTCGTTGATCTTCGCCTTTTTTGCCGCGTAGCGCGAAAGCCATTCATCATGCCCTTCTTCATCGCCGAGCAAACCGGCGATACGCGAAATGTAAAGCGCGGCAAGCGCCTGCTGCGAATAGGCGTCAACCCAAAGAAGTTCCGGATTGTTTGGACAGTCCCCCGGCGAAGCAGGCCCCAAGTCCCTCTCGCCTCTGCGACCGCGCGGCGTATTGTCCATACCGCTGCCGCCGCCGGTCCACCGGTAGCCTTTGTCGCCGACGCGCTTCGCGCTCACCGGCAACGTGGCTCCGTGCATCGCGGGTGCGGAAGGATCGAAGTTCTCGAAGATATCGAACCAGCGCTGGAGATAGCGACGGTCGCGGTAGACCGTTTCGAGCCGCGCCCGGTCGCCGGTCTGCAATGCGTGGCGGTATTCCGTCCAGGCGAAAAGCGGCGGATTTTCCGGATTGTGCACCTTGAAATCGAGCATCCGTCCCTCCCAAGGCTGCGAAAGCCCTTTCGGCCCGCAGCTCCAGCGGTTGCCGCGCACTTTCGGAAGCGCAACCTTTTCTCCCGCCATCAGAATCCCGTAGAAATTTCCGAGCGAATCGACGCCGGGAAACTCCTCCGGAAAATACTTGCAGAAATGAACCATGAAGCACGTATCCCAGATCCATATCCAGTCCGAACGATGACCTTCATCCATGTAACGCGGCACCGGAATGCCGGGCAAAGTATCGATTCTCGTGTGCGCTATTTCCCAGGTCCTGACGTAAAGTTCGACAAGCTCGGGCTTCTCGTCGAAAACCGGACGCGGCAGCCGCGCTTTCCAGTCCGCTCCAAAACCCGAAAGAGCGAAAAGGCATATCGCGACGAATGAAAGATTTTTCATGCGCGTCTCGGTCACCAGCTTTCGCGGGCGCCCTGGAATTTGCGCTCCGAGCGCGGCGTACGCGGCAGTTCGTCAAAAATGCTCTTCTCGCCCTGCAGCGGCGGATACAGCGCCTTGAAACTTTCGGCGTAACCGGTGCTGAGCATCGCCGTGCGCATCCCGCCGACCTTGTCGAAAGCC
>JAFVZE010000256.1 GCA_017508315.1 Kiritimatiellia bacterium
ATGAAATCGACGAATCGGCGGCCGTCCAACAGACCGTCCCTGAACCGCTATTGGTTATGGTCAGAAATTCACCTTTCTGTTGCAGCGCACCGCCTAAAACAAGCGTATTGTTCGCTCCGTCAACTTTGATAGCCGCCGCATTCCCGGTAAACGCCACCGGAACTGAAACGGTATTCGTGTGTGCACAAGACTGTGATGCGTTCGTCATTACGATATCGCCGGAGAGAATGATCTTCGAATCGGGCGCACTTTCGTGCGCCGCCACCGTAAAGTCGGAAACGGTTTCGGGCGTATCAAACTTCAGTTCTGCAACCGAAAGACTCTCGGCAAGCAGTGCGCGGCTGCCGCCAGAAGCGAACGTGACGGGGATAACTCCCGGATAACCGCCTTCCCAGTTGGCGACATCCGATGAAATCTCGGTACTCCCAGCTCCGGTCCATACGCCAGTTGACGTCGCGCTCGCCTCAAGAGGCACCGAAACCGCGCCGGAAATCTGCGGATACGTTCCAGCCGGATAAACCCCGGGCTGGACCGTTTTCCCTCCTATCACAAGTGACGCCAGCTCCAATGCGGCGCCATCCGTAATCACAAGCGAAGAATTCTCATCTATTGTCACCGCTGCCGATTTAGCCGTCAATGCCGTCGAAGGAAGCGAAATCCGCCCGCCCTTCTCAAGATGGATCTCCCTCACGCCGGAAAGCGAACCTGCAACCTCGCTCAGCACTTCAATTACGCCGCCGGAGGCTTCGAGTCTGGGCACATTCTTGAAAGACGCGTTCTTTCCGATGCGCAAAACACCGTTGGAGGCGACAAGATCGCCTGTGGTTGTCGAAACGCGGTTGGAGAACTGCTGCACATACGACGGATCAAGAGCATCCACCACCAGCGTCACCGCTCCGTCCACCGCAACCGTATTGTCAAGGGAACTCTTTGTCGGGCGCATTGTCAATGTGGCCGGGGTTTGAGAGATTACATGACGCGCTTTATCTGTCACCAGATCGGAAGATGACGATATGTAGTTGATTGTCTGCGAATGGCCGTCAAGATCGAATTTAAGCGAAGACATGGAATACTGCTGGAAATGCAAAAAAGTTTTCTCGCTTAACGCGTAATCCTCGGTCATCTTCCAGCTGCCGTAGGCGCAAAGTATCCGGTCGGCGACAATCGGTTTGCCTAAGGAAAAAACACCATAACGATATCCGTCGGGAGCCAAAGACGGTCGAATGTATCCTGTTGTTTCTATACCGCCGGGAAAGAACATCGCCTCTCCGCTGTAATAGCCGTAAACATTCACATGGCTCGCTTGAGGTCCGCCGACCTTGCCGGTCACCGTTAATTTGACGGTTCCTGCCTTCGTCGAAAATGTTATTTCTCCGCCAAAATTCTCTCCGCCGACATAGCCGTCCAAAGTGCATGACTGCATGGCATTATATCTGACCGCTGAAGAAATCTGACCTCGGGAAGCCTCGAAATCATATTTGAAAACCGCATTTTCACAATTTAAATTGAGAAGCCCGCCTTTATGGAAAACCGTCTTGCCCGATCCGAACGCGGTTGCGCTCTGCACCCATATTCCGTAAATCTGAGTATTCTTGCCGTTATCGGACGTTGAAGCCTCAACACTTGTTCCTCCCGAATAAGTATTGGCTCCGGAAATGACTATTTTGCTGTTAGCCTCATTCGGAAGATAAAAATACATCGCCCCTGAACCTGAAATAATCCCGCCAAGTTCAACACTCACGGCCTTGGCGGTAATTTTCAGCTCCCCGCTTTCCACGATTATGCCGTCGGTGATTGTCGCCGCCGTCTTGAAAGTTGCGCTGTCGCCGCCGCCGGGAACCCTCTGCGGCTCCCAGTTCGCTGCATCGTTCCACGAAGAAGTATCGCTTCCGCCGCCGGTCCAGACGTAGTCGACGGCGAAAACCGGAACGCTCAGCACTCCTGCAAGAAACAAAGCAGTCTTTTTCATGACATAAATCCTTTCGGACGAGACGGTTGTTGAAATCGGTTTTACGGCTTTTTCGTCCGCACGAGAATCGCGCGGTCGTACCACACGCGGTTTTCCTTGGCCTTGCTGCCCTTGTAGCGCGGACCTTCGAATTTGAGCGACACCCACAGCTCCCAGTAGACCGGCTCGCCCGGGGTGTAGCAGTCGTCAAGCTGCGACCGAACGCGACAGGAGTGGCCGGGGAACAGGTAGCCGTGAGGCGCAGGAACGATGACGCCAAGCTTATAGAAGCAGAACTTGTCGGCCTCTTCG
>JAFVZE010000257.1 GCA_017508315.1 Kiritimatiellia bacterium
ATGAAATCGACGAATCGGCGGCCGTCCAACAGACCGTCCCTGAACCGCTATTGGTTATGGTCAGAAATTCACCTTTCTGTTGCAGCGCACCGCCTAAAACAAGCGTATTGTTCGCTCCGTCAACTTTGATAGCCGCCGCATCCCCGGTAAACGCCACCGGAACTGAAACGGTATTCGTGTGTGCACAAGACTGCGATGCGTTCGTCATTACGATATCGCCGGAGAGAATGATCTTCGAATCGGGCGCACTTTCGTGAGCCGCCACTGTAAAGGCGGAAACGGTTTCGGGCGTATCAAACTTCAGTTCTGCAACCGAAAGACTCTCGGCAAGCAGTGCGCGGCTGCCGCCGGAAGCGAACGTGACGGGGATAACTCCCGGATAACCGCCTTCCCAGTTGGCGGCATCAGACGAAGCTTCGGTACTCCCCACTCCGGTCCATACGCCGGTTGACGTCGCGCTCACAGCAAGCGGCACTGAAACGGCGGCTGAAATCTGCGGATACGTTCCCGCCGGATAGACTCCGGGCAGAACAGTCTTCCCGCCTATCACAAGTGACGCCAGCTCCAATGTGGCGCCATCCGTAATCTCAAGCAATGAATTCTCATCAATTGTAACCGCCGCCGATTTAGCCGTCAATGCCGTAGACGGAAGAGAAATCCTGCCGCCCTTCTCAAGATGAATCTCCCTCACGCCGGAAAGTGAACCTGCAACCTCGCTCAGCACTTCAATTACGCCGCCGGAGGCTTCGAGCCTTGGCACATTGCTGAAAGTCGCGTTCTTTCCGATGCGCAAAACACCGTTGGAGGAGATCAGATCGCCCGTGGTGGTTGAAACGCGGTTGGAGAACTGCTGCACATACGACGGATCAAGAGCATCCACCACCAGCGTCACCGCTCCGTACACCGCGACCATATTGTCCAACGAACTTGCCGACGGCTTCAACGTAAGCACGGCGGGCGATTCCGAAGTTATGTGTCTTGCCGTCGAGGCCGTGCCGGTCGACTGAGACTTTATACGGTTGGCCGTCTGCGAATGCCCATTGAGAAAAATACCTTTTTGTCCGTCGCTGTAACCGGTGAAATCAATGACGGTACCGCTATCAAGAACGTCGTCGTCAAGAAAGACATACGAATTGTAAGCGCAAATCAGCGATGCCGCCGTGACCGTTCCACCAAGGCTCGTCCGTCCGCACGACCACCCGTCTCCGGTAGTATTCGGACGGATATTCAATTTGCTTGCGATACCACCTTTGAAAAACAAACTTTCATTGGTCTGGGGCGTACGCGCAAAGACGTTGACATGGGAAGCATTGACGCCTCCGACCGCCTTGTTTACCGTCAGCTTTGCCGATGCCGAGCGGCAGCAGAAAATCATTTCCTTGTCAAACTCATCATCGTAGATGGAACCGTTGATCACCGTATTCGCGACGGCATTATACCTGACAGTTCTGGTCGAAGGGACAAAGTCATATTCAAATACGGCGCCGTCGCAGTTGAAATTGATCAATCCGCCCTCATGACTGACGGTTCTGCACGATCCGAACGCGGCGGCATTCTCAAGCCATACTCCGTATATCTGAGGGTTTTTGTATCCGGAGTCATGCGTGTAGGCGGCAACCGTGGTTCCTCCGGAATATGTGTTCGCTCCCGAAAGCACGATTTTGCTCGCGCCTCCGTCCGGCAGCGAAAAACGCATCGATCCCTCTCCTGAAACGACCCCGGAAAGAACGAGCGCAACATCTTTACCGACGGAGACTTTCAGTTCCCCGCTTTCCACGATTATGCCGTCGGTGACTGTCGCCGCCTTCTCGAAAGTTGCGCTGTCGCCGCCGCCGGGAACCCCCTGCGGCTCCCAGTTCGCTGCATCGTTCCACGAAGAAGTATCGCTTCCGCCGCCGGTCCAGACGTAGTCGGCGGCGAAAGCCGGAATACTCAACATACCCGCAAGAAACAACACAGATTTTTTCATGGCGGTCTCCTTTGAAAGAACGGATTAAAAAACTCAGTTCTGCGGCTTTTTCGTCCGCACGAGAATCGCGCGGTCGTACCATACGCGGTTTTCCTTGGCCTTGCTGCCCTTGTAGCGCGGACCTTCGAACTTCAGAGAAACCCAAAGTTCCCAGTAGACCGGCTCGCCCGGGGTGTAGCAGTCGTCAAGCTGCGACCGAACGCGACAGGAGTGGCCGGGGAACAGGTAGCCGTGAGGCGCAGGAACGATGACGCCAAGCTTATAGAAGCAGAACTTGTCGGCCTCTTCG
>JAFVZE010000258.1 GCA_017508315.1 Kiritimatiellia bacterium
AAGGAATTGTAGCCCGTGCGATCATAACCGCCGTTGATCATCGCCGTAAGCACAAACGCCTCGCCCATGACAAACTGTTTGGACGCTCCTGTAATTACGCCGTACCCGTCGGCGCCGTTGAGCCGGAACACATCCCCGAGCCGCATATACGAACAACCGTTGTACGCGACGCTTATGTCGTTATTCTTGCCGACCCCTTGGGGATTATTGAATCTAAAGCCCGTATCTTCCGCGTAAAGCCCGAAGATGCCGGACGAATACCACGTATGCGAAACAACATTGCCGACCATGAACAAAGTGCGAGTATTGGTCTTCGCGTCCGCGACAAGCGCACTGCCCTTTTCGTATACACCGCCTTGCGCCGCATGGTTCGCCGATTTGCTCTTGATGGCAGGCTTGCCGTTCAATCCGGTCGCCGAATATTCCGGCGGATCGAAAATCCAACCGCTTTGAACTTTGTCGCTCGTCACCTTGTCCGCTGCCCAGTAGAATTTCGAAACTGAACATCCATCCGCTCGGCTCTGCCAGTTGGTAACGCATCCGTTATCGTCAAACGTCAGCGTTGAGGTAAGCGAAGCGTCAAGCCAATAGCACAAACCCTGCGTCGGGACGGAATAATTGTAAGGCGAAAGTTCAAGGTTGTCGCCGCCTACCGTGATATCCGTCGGCACGGACGGATCGACCGCCATCGTCCCCTGTTTTGCAGAGAATGAAATACCTTCCCCGACCTTGCCCGCGAAATCGCATCTGCCGGTCACGATGAGTGTCGCAGGACAGTCGGAGGTGTTTATGATTTCACCTTGCCCAGAGAGTTCAGCCAACTGGATCGAACTGCCGTTCAGATCGAGTCTGCCTTGTCCGAAAAGCTCAAATTTGCCGTCGAAGGCAAGCCGGTGGCGCTGCGAAGAGACGCATGTATAATCCGTTCCTTTCCATTTTTTACCGAGATAATCGGAAACTTCCTTGATCTCGGAATCGGACAGCATCCGGTTGAAAGCGATGACTTCGGCAATGTAACCGTTGAAATCGACAGCGAAGATCGATCCACCGTTCTCGCCTCCCGAATAGATGCGGTCGGTGCGATAGCCGCCGACGGACGGAATGAACGTATGTCCGCCGACACCTTCATACGGATGGAAAAACGCGGCGATTTGCGTTCTGTCGATTGTCCAATACACTTTGTCGTTTTGTGCATTCTTTTTGACGCCGTCAAGATAAATATTCTTCAACATCGGATAGTATATGCCGGAATTACCGTTAGTGGGAACATGCCAGCAATTTCCGTAATCCATACGGATACCGTAATCGGCACCGGTTTTCCCGAAAAGCCCCCAGAAAGGAGTAGCGCGCGAGTGGCAGGAAACGGGCTTGTTTACGATAAAAACCGTTTTCTGCACGAGAGCGCGCTCCGCGGTGAAACGCGTCGTGTCCTTGGCTTTGAATGTTTTTTCGTCCACCTGATAAACACCGTTAGTAAAGAGAAACGCATTGTTTCCGTTGAGCGCACCGGTGATGTATTTAGGCGCAAAATATCCAGACGGAACCGTGAAGTTCACCTCTTTGCCGGCTTTGGAGCCCCATTTGACGGCGTTGCCGTTCCCGTCGAAGGTGATCGTATCGGGATCGGCGGCGTCAAGCCAGTATTCAATCGAATCGAAGTCTTCAAGAATTCTGCAGACTTTTACGGTTCCTTCCTCGACCTTGAACGAAGAAATCCCTTCCGTCCCGCCGCCGAAGACAAGTTCTCCCGCTCCGCGTTTGACGAGTTCGAGACGATGGTCGCGCCCGCCTTCAAACGCGCCGGAAACGACACCGCCGGTCACACACAGTCTCGCGCCTTCTCCGGCGGCGCGGACGGCGCTTCCCGGGAAAGCGGAGATTTCCCCCGCCTCCATTTTGCCGCCGATTTCCAAGAATGAATCATAGTTGAGTTTGACGGACGCAAAAGCCGCATCCGACGTGAATGCAGCGGAGGCGAACTCCCCTATTTCCATTCTTCCGCTGCCGGTGACCATGTTGGTTATGACGTGATCGCCTCCGCCAAGCACCTTGAAATCAATATCTTTCAGAACCACCGCACCGGCGCCGAATGTGCCGTTAGTGTTCAGATTCAGGGTAAATCCGGGACCGGCGGTGAAATCTCCCCTGAAAGTGTTGAGCGCGTTCAAAGTGACGGAGCTTCCGAGATAGGAGCCGCCGGATAGATCCGGCTTGGTCGTCCTTATTTCAAGATTTCCCGCTCCGTCCATCGGGGCGTTGAACTCGATCACGCTTTTGCTCAGAATGTCTTTCTCGTAGATATTGAACAGCGTATCACCCTCCAGAGTGAAGGGACCGTTGAAAATCGAATGCGAACTGACGAAAAACAGGGCACCGTCCTGATCTCCCGACTGACAACCGTAGCCGGATACGAAAAAGTGCTGATTGAACGCCGGAAAAAATTTACTGTCGTGATGAGTGTCGTTATATTTTTCGTAAATATAAATCTGTCCGGAACGCTCCGCCCTGCCGCCGGTGACGTAAACATCCCCGCCGTCAGGAAACGGCCTGGCAACCTTGCTGCCTCCGTCAAGCCAGTAGCGCAGCCCGGAAATGTGCGTAGGTCCCGTCCACTTGGCGTCGGTCTGATAGAATCTGACATAGGGCGACAACTGTAAATCCTGTTTCGCGACGAAACTTATGCCGTTTTGTCCGCGCAGTTCGGAGGTGATATCGGTTCCGGTTCCCGCCGCCGCAGATTTATAGATAATTCCGCGGGAAGTGCCGAAATCAATGGCACCGCCGCGAAGCTGGGGATAACCGCTCGCGTTGGCCTTGCTGTTGAGAATAACGGCGGCGGGATTGATACCGTCACCGACGGTGATTACGACACCGTTACCGTTCGTGACCGAAGAATGATTGTCGATCACGAGCGCCGGCACGTTCGTCGAGGCGGTTACATCGCCGGATTCGGAAATGCGCGCGAATTTCTCTCCGGATGCCGGCACAAACCCTTTTTCCGCATCATAGGTGAGAAACGTCAGCGGATTGTGCTCAACCGAAGAGTCGCGGGCGATGATGCGGCAATCGATTTTGCCGTCCGTCGCGGAAGCGGGTGGTTCTGCGCATTTGATCTTGACGTTGCCGCCGAGTTCGGAAATGCCGTTTACCAGCGTGAACGCCAGCGTGGAACCGCTCGTCATGACGAGAGGGCCCAGATTGAGCGTCAGCGTATCGTTTCCGCCGCGATCGATGCGGATGGCCGCAGCGTCGCCAAGAACTGTAAGCGCGCCGTTGCCGAGAGTCAACTCGGCATGACCGCTCTCCGCCGTATTCGGGAACACGTCAATGCGCTTGGAAAACTCGATCGGCACATTCGCGACGATCCTGCCCGAATCGTTGGTGGCGACGATTTCGCCGTCGATAAAGCTGAACAGGGCGAAATTATCGACCGGAACGGCGAAATTGAATTTCGCTTTTCCCTTTTTCACGAGAGTACCCCCCCCCGTACCTTTGAACGCGACGGCAAAAGTCAGCGGCCGTCCGTTGTCGCCGCCGTAGCTGCCGCCCGTCAAGACCGGCCTCTCCCCCGTCAGCGTAATGTCGTTATCCACCATCGTGAACATGGAATTGGCGAAATCCAAACCGCAGAGCGTCAGCCCCTTCACATCCTGATAGAAAAGCGTGTCATGACTCCGATTCATACGGATCGTGGCAAAGCCTCCGTCGCCCGCGACCACACCGCCATCCCAACGGATGGCGTTTCCGTACCTGTACGGTTTGGCACCCGAATCGAGTTGAGACGAACTTAAGACGCCGTCTGTCGCCCAAAGCCGCAGAAACGCCAGCGAAACGGCAATTGCAAACGTCATTTTCGAAATCATGCCATACCTCCGATCGCTTTATTTCTTTATTTCGACGACAACCGCCTTCGCGCCGACCGCGCCCGCATCGACGGTGAAAGTTCCCGCACTTTCATCCCAGATACCTTCGACGCTCCTGCCGTCCACCTTGGCGGAGGCGGGACGCTTCCCGACGTGGAATTCGACGCTGAAATTCCGTGTCGCGCCCATCCCGCTGAACGAACCCCTGCGCGCGCCGACGGTGAAGACGGCTCCTTGGGGATTGCATTTGAGGGAAAACTTCGTTTTTGCGGACTTGCCGCTCTTGCGGTAGTCGAGCGAAATGCCGTCGTCTTCGTGGAGCGTGAATTCGCCGTCCGCCGTCGGCCAGACCTTCACGATCACCTTGTCGTTCCAGCCCTTGTCGAGGTGCTGTTTCTGCGGCCAGGTCGGAACGATCGCGCCGGCCTTCACATACAAAGCTCCGCCCCACATCGGCGTGGTCGCGACCTTGCGGCGGCATGGACCCTTCACCGTTTCTCCGGTGCGCCAGTCGTGCCAGAGCCCATCGGGAATATCCATCTCATCGACAAAAGCCGAAACGAGCATCATATCGCCGAACATGTACGTCCCCTTCGCCTCGTCGTATTCGCTTCTGTCCGGATACACGAGCGGCAGCGAACGTATGATCGGCCAACCGGTCTCGGCGGCATAGGCGGAAGTCGAGTAGATGTACGGGAAAAGGCGGTAGCGCAGTTTGATGTATTCGCGCGTCATCTCAACGTGTTCATCGGGGTGCAGCCACGGCAGATCCCACTGATCCCAGTTATTTTGCTGCATCCACGGCGAGAGCACCGCGAAGTGGATGGATGCGGCGCGGAAAGGATTCATGTCGCAGCTTTGGTTGGCATGTCCCGACATGCCGAGATTCATGCACGAAATGAGCGGCTTGGGGCCTCCGCCGGTATCGCCCGCCCAGGTGGCGACGTACTGCTGAACGCCGGCATATCCGCCGGCTGAATAGACCATCGAGCGGCGCGACGTATAGTCTTCATAGCCGCGCGACATCTGCTTGTCGTACACGAGCGGATAGAGGTTGTGAGCCTCCTCGGTGGTCATGCCGTTGGCCCACTTGCGCTTGGCGTCGTGGGGAGTGACCTGCCGCGATCCGTCAAGTTTGAAGCACTGCGCGCCGCGGTCGACGAACTTCTTCAGGTGCTCGAAC
>JAFVZE010000259.1 GCA_017508315.1 Kiritimatiellia bacterium
ATGCTCGGCCGCGCCAAGAAGGTCACGGTCGACAAGGACAACACCACGATCGTCGAAGGTCTCGGCAAGGGCGCCGACATCAAGGCCCGCGTCGATCAGATCAAGAAGCAGATCGAAGAGACCACGAGCGACTACGACCGCGAGAAGCTTCAGGAGCGTCTCGCCAAGCTCTCCGGCGGTGTTGCGATCATCAAGGTCGGCGCCGCTACGGAAGCCGCGATGAAGGAGAAGAAGGACCGCGTCGACGACGCCCTCCACGCCACCCGCGCGGCGGTCGAGGAAGGCATCGTTCCCGGCGGCGGCGTCGCTTACCTCCGTTGCCAGAAGGCCATCGACGCCCTCAAGCTCGAGGGTGACGAGGCTGTCGGCGCCAGCATCATTTCCCGCGCGATTGAGGCTCCTCTGCGTAAGCTCGTGAACAACGCCGGCCAGGAGGCCGCTCTCGTGATCGCCAACGTCAAGAAGGCGACCGGAACAAACGGCTACAATGTCCGTACGGGCGAGTACGCCGACCTCATGAAGTGCGGCGTCGTCGATCCGGCGAAGGTTACGCGCAGCGCTCTCCAGAACGCCGCCTCCATCGCGGGTCTCCTCCTCACGACCGACTGCATGGTCACCGACATTCCTGAGAAGAAGGAGTGCAACTGCGGTGGTCACGGCGGCCAGCCGGGTATGGACGGAATGATGTAATCATCACCCGTCAGACTGAAAAGTCTCAAAATGAAGCCTTCGCCTTCATCGGCGAGGGCTTCGTTGAAATTATAAGATCAGTGTGAACGGAATTTTGAAATATGCCTGTGTGTCCGCGGCCGCTCTGATGGTGTCATCGGCGCTTTCGGTCGAAGATTGGTCCGCGAAGCGTCTTGGGATAAGACCCGAGAAAATAGAGTCCGAGATATCGGGCCGCCGTGAGGTCGTATGGTTTAATCACAAGGGCGATCCCGCATGGGGCGGTGACGCTGGATTTACCGACCGCTTCGCCGTGGCGAAACCCGTTTCGGGCGATAGGGCGAGTGCGCCTCTTCTTGTTGTTCTTCATTGGCGCGGCGGCGGATTCGTTGCTGGCGGTATCGAAGGTCAAGTGCCGCTCGCCGACGAGAAAGATCGTGTCTTTTCGGCGCCGGACGGCTTTTATATTCTGATGCTCGATTCGATGCGGGATTATAACGTGCTTTTGAACCGGACGCATGACGAATACTGGTGGGGCGCGACTCCAAATTATCGCGGCCCGTCGCGCGAGGACGTGCCGAGGATTATGAAGGGGGTCACGTCATGCGAAAAGCGCGTTCTCGATACGGTCGAATGGACTGTTCGCGAGTTTGGCATCGACCGTAACCGTGTATATCTCTGCGGCAATTCCATGGGCGGTCAGGCCGCTTATGCGATCGGGCTTGCGCACGGTGAAGTTTTTGCGGCCGTCAACGCCAACGTTCCGGCGACGGTTTGGTTCGCCGCCGCCCGTCTCGGTTTTGTTGACGAGAGCGGTAACGATGTCACGAAAGACGACGTTTCGCGTTTTGCGGAACCGCCTGTGTGCGTTGAATGGAGCGGTGTAGACGATGTGTGGAGCCGAGAGCGGGATGTCATCGTGCGCGCCCTCGCCCGCCGCCAATGGCCGCATATCGTATTATGGGGACCTTTCGGGCATTGCAGCTATGTTTCGCAGGCCCGGGAAGAAAACGATTTAGTAGAGCGCTTTGACTGGTTTTCCGTTAGAAAGAACGAGGCTTATCCTGTTTTTACCGAGGCGAGCAGCGATGAAAAACTGCCTTGGCCGTTTAAGACGTGGAAGCCGAAAAAGGCCTGGTTCGGCGGTTGGGCGGGAGATATAGAATCGGCTGAAATTGAAATCGCCGAAGGCGCGGCGTGCGTCGGGCAGATAAACGCGTTTTTCCGTTGGCGGACGCTTCGCGACGATGACGGCGTTATGGAGATGGAGCTGCGTCTCGCTTCCGTGCAGGAACTTAGCACTTCGCATTTCAAGCCGCCGCTTTCGGCAACGGCCAAGGTCGCCGTGCGCCGCATCCAGACGCAATCGCTCGCTTCGTCGAAAGAAGTCGATTGGACTTTCGCCGCCGCGTCCGGCAGGGCGCGTCGCGATGCCGACGGAACTCTGACTGTAGGCAGATTGGAAATAACCCGCAAGCCGAAGGTGCTGCGCATCATCAAAACCGATGCATCTTCCGGCGTGGTGTCCGCTTCCCGCTAGCGCCAACATCAAGAAGGTGTCCGGCGCGAACTGCTACAACGTCCGCACAGGCAAGTACGCCGGCCTTAAGCAAAAAGAGATGCGACCGATATGCGGCCGCATCTCTTTTCTATGATTGAATTTTGCTTGCACTGTGGATGGATTTCGACATTGTGGGGTCACAGGGAAATTCGCTTCCCCCTATAGGGAAATTCACACCAAAATGGTAGGGCGGCTTCTCCG
>JAFVZE010000260.1 GCA_017508315.1 Kiritimatiellia bacterium
GCCGCGAAAGTTTCGCTGGAGAATTTCACGGTAAGACTTTCCGTTTCTCTTTCCAAGGGTGACCCGAATGAGGTTTTGTACAAGATTTTCGATTTGGACGACGGCTCTTGTACCGATGTGACACGGCGCTCGCTTCTTAACGGCGAGTGGGGGGATATAGAGACTGACTACAAAGCTATTGATCCGAATTTCAGCACATCTCTTGATAATGTGCTGATATGGACGGGAGTTACGAATAATCCCGTCTACAAGACAGACAAGCTGGTGATGCGCAAGATATCGGCCAAGGATGTCATCTGGCAGTCGGGCGACCCGGAGGATGTCAAAACGACTCATGCGCCGAAGGTGGGTCGCCATTGGATCAAGCTTACGTATGACTACTACATAGCCGTATTCGAAACTACGCAGAAACAGTTCGAAAAGGTATTCGGTTCAATGACTTCAAACGGTATCCAGAAGGGTACATTGGACGGGCCTGATTATCCGGTAAACTGGGTGCCGAGGTATTACACGATGGGTTATCCGCGTAATGAGCCGCATCTTTTCTCGTATGGTAGCGCCATAACTTATCCCAACGAATGGGTGGTTTTCCCGACCAATTCCTATGTCCGCGATTTCGGTAAGGCTACGTTTCTGGAGAAGTTGTGGCAGAAGACGGGGCAGGAATTCCATCTTCCGACCGGCGCGGAGTGGGAATTCGCCTGCCGCGGCGGCAACGACGGCGTACTTTATTCCGGCGAAGAGCAGACTCTGGTCAACGTCGCCAAGATCGCGGTTTTCGGCGAAGATTCAAGCGCGAGGCTGCAGCCGTGCGGCACGAAGGCGCCCAACGCTTTCGGCGTCTACGATATGCTCGGCAACGTGCTGGAGCACGTGAATTATTCCGGCGAGATTCATCAGGGCGCAAAATCCGGGAGCGGCGAGAGCGAAGGCGATCCGGCGGTTGATCCTTTGAGCGATCCGAACACGACTCATGAAACGGCTTACTGGGCGGTCGGCGGCAGTTTCTCCAGCGCGAACGCCAATCAATACGGGCAGTGGCCGGATATGCGGCCTTCCTGCAGGAGTCTGAGTTACAACGCCCACTATCAGTCCAGTACGTTCGCAGGCTTCCGGGTCGTCTGTCCGATCGTCAGACAGTGGACTGAACACTGAAAGGAACCTGGGTTATGAGAAAAAACATGATTTCGGTTTTTACAGCGCTTGCGATCTCCGCCGGCGCGGTTTCGGCGGCGACGGTAGAATCGGTAGCGGCGAGTCAGCAATGGCCGTGGTCGATCGACATCAAGGTCAAGTATACGCTTTCGGATGTAACATCTCCGGTCGATCTGAAGGTAAGCGCGATCAACGAGGGGGAAACGCTCGCCGTGCCGCGAAACGCGATTTCCGGCGATCTCTACGGGATAACTTCGCAGAGCGGTTCGTTCACGATAGACCCGGCAAAGGCGTTCGGCACCGCCCGCGCCGCGCTTACCGATCTGCAGATCAGGATCGAGCTTTCCGATTCTGCGGGCAATATCGATGAAGCTCTTTACCGGATATACGATCTTAACGACGGCTCCTGCACGGATGTGACACGGCGGGATTTGCTCAACGGCAGGTGGGGCGCGA
>JAFVZE010000261.1 GCA_017508315.1 Kiritimatiellia bacterium
AAGCCCGGTGCGATGCATGAGTACAAGGGCAAGGATGACAGCTGGAAGGGTCTTTGCGACGACCCGCAGGTCGATGTCGTCTATATCGCGGCACCCGCTGGGTTGCACGTCGAGATGGAGCTTTACGCTATGCGCGCGGGCAAGCACGTCATGTGCGAAGTGCCCGGCGCACGCCGGATCGAGGAGTGCTGGGAGATCGTCGAGACGAGCGAGAAGACGCGCCGCCACTGCATGATGCTTGAGAACTGCTGCTACGGCGAGACGGAGATGCTGGCGTGGAATCTCGTGCACATGGGCCTTCTCGGGAAGATCACCCATGCCGAAGGCGGGTACATCCACAATCTGACCGAGCGTTCGCTCGCCGACCATTTCCGCAACCGTCACAAGAAGGCATCGCTTTATTTCTCGGAATACGGCAACACCTATCCGACGCATCCGCTCGGGCCGATCTGCTTCTACATGGATATGAATCGCGGCGACAAGATGGACTATCTCGTTTCCGTTTCGTCCAACGAAGCGGGATGGAGCGAGTACATCAAAGAGACGTTCGGCCCCGAGGACTGGCAGTCGAAGCTCAAGTTCGACAAGTGCGACATGAATACGACCATCATCAAGACGGCGCTCGGGCGCACGATCATGCTGCAGCTCGACAAGGCGACGCCGCGGCCGTATTCGCGCATCAATCTCGTACAGGGATCGAAAGGTTGCTTCGCCGACTATCCGCCGCGTCTGGCGATCACCAAGCGCAGCGGCACCCACGCCGGATGGATGGGCGAGAAGGCTTTCGCCGAAGCGCGCAAGAAATATATGCATCCTTTGTGGAAGCAGGTCGGTCAGGCCGCGAAGACGCTCGGCGGACACGGCGGCATGGACTTCATCATGGACTTGAGGTGGGTGTACTGCCTGCAGAACGGTCTGCCGCTCGACATGGACGTCTACGATCTCGCGTCGTGGAGTTCGATCGTTCCGTGTTCGGCAAAATCATGCCGCAACATGGGCGAGCGCGTGGAGATTCCCGATTTCACGAGAGGGGCGTGGAAGAACGCCAAGCCGATCCATATCGGCGACATCGATCTCAAGAAGATGGGTTTTGATCCCGACAAGGTCAAGAAAGACGACAAACAGCTTAGCGTTTAACCGATAAAGGCAAAGGAGTTAGAAAATGGGCAAAGAGACATCAGACTTCCGTTACAATACCGGAGCTACCAAAGTGCCGTGGGCGGCTGTGGGCGAAAACTACAACCTTCAGGACACAATGGAGTTCGTCAAGTTCCTGATGGGCGGCAAGGGCAAAGAATATAATGCCGCGCTCAAAGAAGTCGGCACGGCGCTCGCTAATCTTTCTAAGGTTTCGACGCCTCCCGGCAAATTGTCGATGGGCGACAAGGTCGCGGAAGTCGAGAAGATGATCGACAAGTATCTCGGCGTGGAGGAGGGCAGCTCGCTTTTCGTGAGCAACTGCACCGCCGCGCTCGAACTCGGCTACCGCTACGCCGGCATCGGACCGGGCGATGAAGTGATCGTTCCGTCCAACACCTTCATCGCCACCGTCGCCTATCCGCTTTCGGTCGGCGCGAAGCTCGTCTTCGCCGACGTCGATCCGGTGACGGTCAACATCGATCCCAAGGATATCGCTAAGAAGATCACCAAAAAGACGAAAATCATCGTTCCGGTGCACATCGGCGGCTATCCCTGCGACATGGATGCGATCATGAAGCTCGCCAGGAAGCACGACATCGTCGTCATGGAAGATGCCGCGCACGGTTTCGGCGGCGAGTACAAGGGCCGCAAGCTCGGCACGATCGGCCACTTCGGCTGTTTCAGCTTCCACGAGGTGAAGAACTGCACCAGTCTCGGCGAGGGCGGCGTTTTCGTTTCCAACGTCAAAGCCTACCGCGGCGAAGCGCGCCGTGCGCGCTTCCTCGGCGTCGACTTCAGCTCCAAAATCAAGAACTGGCTCTACAACATCTCGCTCATCAAGGGCAAGGGCGATGTCGTCTATCAGGCGTCGAACAACGCTTCGGTGACCGAGATCCAGGCGATCGCGCTCATGCAGCAGGTGAAGCGCTACGGCAGGATTCTCGCCGAGCGCAAGCGCGAGGCGACCTATATGACCAAGCGCCTTTCCGGAGTACCGGGCATTCTGCCGCAGGATCTCGGAAATGCCGACATGAAGCCGACCTTCCATCTCTACCAGCTTCAGATCGACCCCAAGATCGTCGGCGGCGACGTGCAGACCCTGAAGGCGAAGCTTGAGGAAAAGGGCGTCACCAACATTCCGCACTTCGGTCCCATCTACCGTTTTGCCGCCTCCATCGGCCGCGGATTCGACGAGAAGAAGATCGCCAAGACCTGTCCGGTCACCGAGTATGTCTTCGACAAGTGCTATACGCACCTGCCGATCTACGGGCTCACGAAGGATCAGCTCAAGTTCATGGCCGACGCGATCATCGAATCGGTCGCTGAAATGAGAGCCGGAAAGTAAGAGTCTTTCGTCTGTCGCTTGAAACCGCCGGGCTGATTTGGTATAATAACCAAAAATCAGCCCGGTAGCGGGTTTTATTCAAGGAGAACACCAAAATGGTCAGTTACAAGGAACTTGGTCTCGTCAATACCAAGAAGATGTTTGCCAAGGCGGTCAAGGGCGGTTATGCCATCCCCGCTTTCAACTTCAACACGATGGAGCAGATGCAGGCCATCGTCCAGGCGGCGGTTGAAACGAAGTCTCCCGTCATCATGCAGGTTTCCAAGGGTGCGCGCAAGTACGCCAACCCCACCATTCTGCGTTATATGGCGCAGGGCGCGGTCGAATACGCCAAGGAACTCGGCTGCAAGAAGCCGCAGATCGTTCTCCACCTCGACCACGGCGACAGCTACGAGACCTGCAAGAGCTGCATCGACAGCGGTTTCTCGTCCGTCATGATCGACGGCAGCCACCTCCCTTTCGCCGAGAACATCAAACTCACGAAGAAGGTCGTCGCCTACGCCCACAAGCACGATGTCACCGTTGAGGCCGAACTCGGCGTTCTCGCTGGCGTCGAGGACGAGGTTTCCGCCGCCGAATCGCACTACACCAAGCCCGAGGAAGTCGTCGAATTCGCGACCAAGACCGGCTGCGACTCGCTCGCCATCTCCATCGGCACCAGCCACGGCGCCTACAAGTTCACGCGTGAACAGTGCACGCTCGACAAGAAGACCGGCAAGCTCGTCCCGCCGCCCTTGGCTTTCGACATCCTCAAGGCCATCGAGAAGAAGCTTCCCGGCTTCCCGATCGTTCTTCACGGTTCTTCCTCCGTTCCGCAGGACGAGGTTGACACGATCAACAAGTTCGGCGGCAAGCTTCCCGATGCGGTCGGCATTCCTGAAGCGCAGCTTCGCAAGGCCGCCAAGAGCGCGGTTTGCAAGATCAACATCGACAGCGACTCGCGTCTCGCCATGACGGCCGCGATCCGCAAGCACTTCGCCGAGAATCCCGGACACTTCGATCCGCGCCAGTATCTCACTCCCGCGCGCGAGAACATGAAGAAGATGTACGTTCACAAGATTCTCAAGGTGCTCGGCTCGAACGACAAGCTTTGATCTTCAGTTAAACAGGCCAACAATCCAAATCCAGGGGACTTCAAGCTCATGCCCAAAGAACAGAGACCGGTAAAGTCGGCGTACGCGCAGGCGGGCGTCAACATCGACGTCAAGATGAACGCCGTCGGCTCCATCAAGCAGATGGTCGCTTCGACGAAAACCGCCAACGTGATCGGCAATATCGGCGCGTTCGGCGGGCTGCACAAAGTCCCTTCGGGCAAGGATATGATTCTGGTCGCTTCGGCCGACGGCGTCGGCACGAAGCTCAAGGTCGCGGCCATGATGAATCGGCACGACACCGTCGGACAGGATATCGTCAACCACTGCGTGAACGATATCCTCGTCCAGGGCGCGAAGCCGCTTTTCTTCATGGACTACGTCGGCACGGCCAAGGTCGATCCTGTCCAGTTCAAGCAGGTCGTGAGCGGTCTGTGCAAGGCCTGCAAGGAAAACAAGATGGCGCTTCTCGGCGGCGAAACCGCCGAGATGCCCGGCCTTTATCCCGCCGGAGAGTATGACCTTGTCGGTACCATCGTCGGGTGCGTTTCGCGCAAGGCGCTCATAACCGGCAAGTCGATCCGCGCCGGGGACGTCATCATCGGTTTCCCCTCCGGCGGTCTCCAGACCAACGGCTTTTCGCTCGCTCGCCGCGTCGTGTTCGATCTCTGCCAGTGCAGCTGGAAGGACAAGCTGCCGGGTACGGATCAGACTTTCGGCGATGCGCTTCTCGCGGTGCACAAGAGTTTCCTCAAGCCCGTCTCCAAGCTCATGGAGCGCAAGATCAAGATCAACGGCATGGCGCACATCACCGGCGGAGGCTTCCCGGACAACATTCCGCGTGTTCTGCCGAAGGTCTGCAACGCCGAGATCGACCGAGCCTCCTGGCAGGTGCCTACGATCTTCAAGTTCATCGAGCGTCAGGGCAAGGTCGACCGCGACGAGATGTACCGGGTCTTCAACATGGGTATAGGTTTCGTGGTCATTCTCCCGAAGAACCAGCTCGTGAAGGCGACGAACATTCTCAAGGCCATGCATCAGCCCTACAATGTCATCGGCGTCATCCGCAAGGGCAAGGGCGTGGTGACATACAAGAACTGATAAAACATTGGCTGCGGAACTGACCCCGATGATGCGGCAGTACCTCGCGATCAAGCGCGAGGTACCGGAGGGGGCGATTCTGATGTTCCGCCTCGGCGACTTCTACGAAATGTTCGGGGAAGACGCCGTCGTGGCCGCGCCGATAATGGGCGCTACCCTCACCCGCCGCGGTTCGCAGCAGATGTGCGGAGTTCCGCACCATGCGCTCAACACCTATCTCGCCAAACTGATCAGGGCCGGCAAGACCGCCGCTCTGTGCGAGCAGGTGGAAGATCCAAAGACCGTCAAAGGCCTTGTGCGTCGCGAAGTGACGCGGATAATAACCCCCGGCACGGTCACCGAAGACGGTCTTTTGGACGAGACTTCCAACAA
>JAFVZE010000262.1 GCA_017508315.1 Kiritimatiellia bacterium
GTCGCCGATTTTTCGACTTTTGACCGCTATGTCGAGTTTGCCAAGAAATGCGGCATGGGACCGCAGATTCACTGCTACACCATCGTCAAGTTCAACTCAAAGCACATCTTCTATTACACCGAAGGAACGACGGGCGAGCGCTGTGCGCTGGAGCTTTACGAGGGTACAAAGGCCTACGAGCAGTTCCTGACGCCGCTGCTGGTTCAATTACAGGCGCATCTGGAAGGGAAAGGATGGATCGACGATGCCTACATCGCAATCGACGAGGTTCCGCCGGAGCGCCTGACGGCCGCGCGAAGCTTTCTCAAACGCGTTGCTCCGAAGCTCAAGTTCGCGCTTGCGTCCAATGTCGATCCGATGCGGTACAAAGAAATCGATCCGGATGTTGATGTGATGTCGCAGATTCTCTGGAAGGGAGGTCACGGCATCACCAACATATTCAACGCGGAATATGACGCTTTCAGGGCGAAACGCCGGGAGCGCGGGCAGCTTACTACTTTCTATGTCTGCACGCAGCCGCAGAAGCCGAACACCTGGCTTGAAAGTCCGCTCGCCGAGTCGGCCTGGATCGGGCTTTACGCCGCCGCGAAAGAGTATGACGGATTTCTCCGCTGGGCGGTGGTTCTCTGGCCCAAGGATCCGTGGAATTATCTCGGGGACGATCTTTCCCGGATGCCGGCGGGCGAAGTGCAGCTTCTGTATCCCGGAGCGCTCGCTTCGTCGCGCTGGGAGATTCTGCGCGACTCGATCGAAGACTGGGAGAAAATCAGGCTTCTTCGCGATGCGGGCAAGATTTCGCCGGAACTTAAAAAAGCGATGGATGAACTCGATTGGGAGAAGCTCAACGCCGATTCGGCGGATACGACCCGCCGCAAGGTCGAAGCCGTGCAGAATCTTTTGAACCGCTGAGCGGCGTTCAGGTCAGGTAGATCGGTTTTGCGTCGCGTCCGGAAGCGGTTTTCCGTCTTTCTGGCACCGACCATCCGACCGGCGGCCATGGATTTGTGCGCTTGGAATATCCCCGGTTTGAAACTTCTAAAAACAGAAATAATCCTTATTCATTGGATGATATGGAGATTTCATACTGTTAAAAAGTGAAATAAGTGTTCTGTACTACAGTAAGGATGTATCGACCCTGAAACACGCAAGCTTAGTGCAGTTCGAGGGTTTCAGGGTCGATGATGTCGTAGATGAGGAGCAGGTCGCAGAGTTCTTTCGCTTTCGAGTGACTGATGCCGCGCGGCACTGGCGTTCTACTCTATGCATAATCGCAAACGACTCGCAGCGGGCGTAGTCGATGACGTTGCGTTGGCGTAGCGGATCAAGGAAACCGCCGGCGAGACGAGGCGTCTGACCAGATAAAAGCGTTTTTGATACGAATCCGATTCCTTTTTCATTTCTCAAGATGGATCGTCCGCCATTCGCTCATGGTCATTCCGGTGAGACGCCTGAAGATGATTTTGAGGTTGTTGGCGTTGTTGAAACCGCATTCATGGGAGATCGCGGCGATCGTCAGTTCGGATGAGAGCAGTTTCTTTTTGACGGAGGAAACGCGCGCGAGCAGTATGGCCCGGTGGATGGACATTCGCTCGAATTCTTTGAATCTGAGGTAGGCGAGGCGGCGCGAGACGCCAAGGTGCGCGATTACATCCTCGACGGTGATGGGATTGTCCGCGTTGTCGGCTATATATTTGCGGGCCCGCTGCACCATGAGAAGGCCGGGCGGCAGCACCCTCGTCGATTCGCGTTCAACGACGGTAAGGCGAGACGGGCATATGACGGTTTTGCGCGAGGGGACTGTTTTCTTTTTGCGAAGCATGTCGATGAGCTGCTGTGCGGCGACGCGCCCCTCGCAGATATTGTCCGTAGTTACGCTTGACAGGCGCGGCTTGGTGTGCTGGCATATTATTTCATCGTTGTCTATGCCCAGTACGCGGACGTCCTCGGGCACCGCGATTCCGTTGCCGGCGCAGACGTTGAGGACTTCTGCCGCCCGTCTGTCGTATCCTACGAGCAGCGCCGCCGGTTTCGGCAGCGATTTGATCCATTCGCCCATCGGCGCGGCGTCTGATTTCTCCTCCGGCAGATCCGTTGCGTAACTTACTCCGTCAAGACCGGCCCGCTTCAGTTCGTCGTAGAATCCTTTTTCCCGCTGTTTCGAGAGATAACGGCAGAAATCTTCCCGAAAGTGAATGTAGCCGTAAGACGCGAAACGTCCGCAGTTTATCAGGTGTCGCGTTGCCGTTGATGCCACCTTGCGCTCATCGGTGGTTACGATGCGCAAGCGTTCGGTTTTGTTCGGCAGGCACCGTTCGCGGGTGCCGATGACAACTATGGGTATGTCGGAATTTTCGAAAAGTTCCGCCAGCTGGGGATCTTCCAGTTCGCTGGTGACCAGCCCGTCCACCAGACGCGAGTGGACGGCCTCCGACAGCGATTTTCTTCCGTATTCCGACATTTCGCAGATGTGCAGACGAAAGTCAGGACGATCTTCCACCGAAGAAAGAAAACCTTGCAAAATTCCGCGGCCGGAACATTTTGCGGCGTTGACGAGAATGTAGATTTCTTTTTGGCGTGGTTTCATGCATAAGAGTATACCATACGGTAGGAAGATACGAAACAAAATATAACCTTTGCACAAAACAGATTGTCGTTTTGTTGACTTGTTGACATGTATTGTGCTTTAATACCTGCACATCCGTTGAAACGGGTTGTTTAACGTAAAGGAACTGACAATATGGATACGCACGTATCTTTGAGAAAACAGACTCGTACGATCGCAACCTCCGTCGTCGTTGCGTTTTTATGTGCGGGTTCTTCCTCGGCGCTCTTCGCCAAAACCTGCATATGGACGGGCGGAGGCGGCGACAACAATTGGAGTACGCCCGGGAACTGGGGCGGGACGGACGAGGCCGCGCTTCCGGCGGAAGGGGACAGCGTCATACTTTCGAACGGCGGCGGTACGCCGCTTATCAATAACGACATCAGGGGATTGACGCTCAATTCGCTTTCGTTTCAGGGCGACAACGCGCTGAAACTCTCCGGCGAGGCGCTCTCGCTTACCGCTGCATTTACGCAGAAAGTGTCTGCGGGAGTGTCGACAAACTCGGTGCCGCTGATCTTTACCGGCAACGGTGACATTTCGTTTTCCGGGTCGGTGGTGTTTGAGTGCGGCGTTACCAATCTGACATCTGAAAAAATGTATGTCCGATGCGTTGTTTCCGATAAGAATTACGCCGCCTGTTTCAATGCGCCTTACCATGCTCCGCGTTGTTCGCTTTATTTCTCCAATCATAAAAGAAAAGGTCATATTCATTTTTGCGACGAGGTTGCGGTAAAGGAAATGTACGGCGATGGCGGCAATAACCCTGCGGCGAACGGGAGTGTGTACTTTGAGTGCGATAAAACCGTTTTCGGCAAAGTGCGCATGAATGAAAACGGCTTTACGTGTACAGTGAAGAATGCTTTGGATTCCAATGGAGTCTTATGGTGGCGGACTTGGGCGCAAAAATCCTACTCATATGTCGATCTCGGCGGATTCGATCAGGTTATTGACCGGACGTACAGTGAAGATCTGCAAAATTCCGATGCGCGCGAGTTCAAGTCGGCAACGCCGGCGACGCTTACAATGAATGCGACGGAAAGCGGAGTTGTAAACAGTATGTTCAACGGCAGGATGTCAATCTGTTTCAATCCGGCGGATGACGGCACTTCGCTTACGGTGTCGAACAGTGTCAGCTCCACCAGCGGCGACATCATTGTGTCGAACGGCACGTTTGAAGTCGCCGGTGTGGCAAGCTTCAAGAATGTCGGCACGGTTGAAGTCGCCGACGGGGCGGCGTTCGTTTTGTCTTCTTCCGCTTTGAACCCGCTCGGCGAGGAAAGGGTCGTCCTGCGTCTTGTCGCCGGCGCCAGAATCGTCCTGCCTGACGGCTGCAAGCTGAAAGTCTCCGCACTTTACGTAGACGGAGTGCGCCAGGACGGGGGCGGTTATTCGCATGACAATTTTCCGCAGATTGCGGACAACGGTGCGGAAATCGGCGTAAAAGACTATGAGCGAACACCGGACGACTGCACGTGGGACGCCGGCGCGGGCGCCGACACGTCGCTCTTCACCGCCGCGAACTGGGAAAGCGACGCGGTTCCGGATCTTGCCTCCGGCACCGCCGCGGCTACTTTTGCCGCCGGAAATGCGGCGGAGGTGTCTTCCGCCGTCTCAATGTATTCTCTGAATTTCGCAGGCGCGGATTTTTCGCTTTCCGGCGACGGACTCGTCAGGCTGTACGGAGGAAGCGTCGCGGTCGCCGCGAACGGCAAAGCGACGATCGCCGTGCCTGTGCAGATCCGCAAGGATCATTCGTTCTCAATAGCTTCGGGCGCGACGCTTACGCTCGCCTCTGAAATCACCGGTGTGAAAGGGCTTGACTGCAATATCGTCAAACACGGGAACGCCGGAACCGCAATCGAATTCCGCAATGCCAGAATCGGCTGCGGATTCACCGTGGAGAACGGGGGAGGCGCATTCAAGGTCTCGGGCGGCGGCGAGACGGTTTTTGAAGGGCCTTTCAAGTTGACCGGTTCCACTTCGTTCAAGCCTGCGCTGACGGAAGCCTCAACGGTTGTGTTTGAAGGCGGTTTCAGCTGGGGCGCGGCGTATTTTCAGCCGGCTTCGGGCGGAAGTTACGTAATCGGTTAGTCGGTTGCGCGGCTCGTACCTCGCCACGCACCGACTAATAGTTTTATGGATCCAAAAAAATTACAAAAAGTGATTTTTGTGCTTGCTATTTCGTATGGGATATGATATACTATATACATGAAA
>JAFVZE010000263.1 GCA_017508315.1 Kiritimatiellia bacterium
AACCCGATGATGGGTCACCGCGGCTGCCGCCTGTGCGTCACGTATCCCGAAATCGCGCGTATGCAGACGAAGGCCGTGATCCGCGCCGCGATCGCAGTCCAGCGCCGCCACAAGGGCTGGACCGTGAAGCCGGAAATCATGATTCCGCTCACCGGAGACGCCAAGGAGTTCAAGTTCGTCAAGGACATCGTCGTCCATGTCGCGAACGAGGAGATTCAGGCCGCCGAGATCAAACTCAACTACGAAGTCGGCACGATGATCGAAGTTCCGCGCGCGGCGCTCGTGGCGAGGGAAATAGCCGAAGAGGCGGAGTTCTTCTGTTTCGGCACGAACGACCTTACGCAGATGACCTTCGGTTTCTCCCGCGACGACGCCGGCAAGTTCCTCGGCTCGTACTACGACAAGAAGATATACGAGAACGATCCGTTCGCCAAACTCGACCAGACGGGGGTCGGCAAACTCATGGAGATGGCGGTGAATGACGGCAAGGGGATGCGCCCCGAACTCCACTGCGGCATCTGCGGCGAACACGGCGGCGATCCGACTTCGGTCGAGTTCTGCCACAGGCTCGGCCTCGATTACGTCTCATGTTCACCCTACCGCGTGCCGATCGCCCGTCTCGCGGCGGCGCAGGCGGCGCTGAGAAAAGAATGACGGACGAACGGAAATCAATCAGTCAAGGAAACCGGATATGCACAACCGTCGTGAATTCATCAAAATGGCCGGAGCGGGAACGCTCGCGGCCGCAACCGGATGCGCTCAAAGATGCGTATGCATGAAAAGCGCTCCGGTCAAACTCAGGAAACTCGGAACGTTCGACCTCTTCATCGTGGAGGCCAATCCGATAGTATTCAAAGGAAAGCTGTATCTTTTGGAGTATATCCGCCACCACAATCCAAACAAACGCTACCGTTTCAACGATACCGGCGCGTCCTATTTCCGCTTTTTGGATATGAGCGACATGAAGAGCGTGACGCCGGCGTTCGGACGCGGTCTGCACATGGGGAACGCTTTTGTCGACGGCGGCAGGGTGGTGGTGACCGCCGTCGAAAACTGGGGAAAGAGCAGGTTCTATCAGATGGAGTCGACGGATCTCGTCAACTGGACGGAGCCGCGGGTCATTCTCGAGAATCCCGCCTGGGCCGGTTACAACACAACAGTGTGCAAAGCGGACGACAGGTACATACTTTCCTTCGAGCTCGGCAAACCGAAAGAACTTGTGGGCAGAGCCTTTACCATGTTCTTCGCCGAGTCGCGCGACCTCAAAAGCTGGAAACTGATCGAAGGCGCGAGCATGGGCAAAGACCGTTATACGGGAGCGCCCATGCTCCGTTATTTCGACGGCTGGTTCTACTACTTCCATCTCGAGGGCAGCTACCGCCACGGTTTCGAGACCAGGGTCGCCCGTTCGCGGGATCTTAAGAACTGGGAGTTCAGCCCCCATGTAGTACTCGGCTACGATCAGGGCGACAAAATGATCCACCCCGTGCCGACGGTCGAATTCACCGAATCGGAACTTGCGCTTATCGCCGGCGCGAAAAACATCAACGCCAGCGATCTTGACATGTGCGAATGGAAAGGGAAGCTTGTCTGCTTCTACAGCTGGGGCGATCAGCGGGGATGCGAATTTTCCGCGCTGGCCGAGGCGGATTGTACGGAGAAGGAGTTCTGCGAAAGCTTTTTCGGCTGAATCAGGATAAATCCAACGGAGGTGTCTCATGAAGAGTGCTGTGTTCGCGTTCTCGCATATGGTCGCGGCGTCAGCGCTGTTTTTCGCTCTTGCCTGTCCGTTCCAGTCTTCCGCTCGGTGCGCCGACGCTAATGGCGCGGCGGTTGTCGGGTGCGGAGACGCGAAACTGGTCTTCAACGCTCTCGGTGAGATCGCTTCTCTCGAAGATCTGTCCACCGGACGGGAACTTTTGCGCAAGGCGCTGCCGATGTTCACCGTCGGGCTTGAAGACGGCCGGACGGCGGTGCCGTCGTCTCGGCGCATCGTTTCTGAAGGACGTTTCGAATATCATTTCCCCGGCGGCGTCGGCAAAATCGTTCTCGAGTGCCGCCCGTTCTTCGGCGGATGGACGTTTGAAATCGTTTCGGCCGATCTTTCCGCGACGGCGCGGGATGTTTCGTTCGGACAGGTTTCGCCGCGCTGCGTGAAATACGCCGGCACGCTCGTAAACGGTCTTTCCGACGATGATGACGGTGTGGTGCTCCGCGCCTACGGCTGGCGTCCGCGTATGGTGCTTGCGGGCGAGACGCTTAAAATCTCATCTCCGGCGGCGGAACTACCCGGCATACGCTTCGGACTCGTCGGAGGCGCGCGCAAAGATATGCCCAGACGTCTCAGGGCGATGACGTACGAGGCGGGGCTCGCGCATTCTCTCACCGGCGGCGGCTGGTCGCTCGGCTCGGAGCGCAACCGCAGCTCCTATTACATGCTTTCGCGCCCGACGGAGGCGACGGCCGACGACTGGATAGACGCCGCCGTGCGCTGCGGATCGACGACGCTGCATTTCGACTGGTGGTGGCTGCCGCACAAGGCCGAAGGGCATTATCCGGTAAGGACGGATCTTTTCCCCCGCGCTCTCGCAGGTCTGCGGGACACCTGCTTCAAGGCGCAGGCCGCAGGACTTTACACCGATATGCATACGCTTTCCGGGTGCATCGGATTTGAGGATTCCTGGGTGACGCCGCACGCGTCATCCAATCTGATGTGGAAGTACCGCTATACGCTCGATCGTCCGCTGGGAGAAGAAGACGATGTCGTCTATGTGCGCGAAAAGCCGGGCGAGGAACACGATTTCGAAGTCCTTTACAGTTCCAACGGCAACGTTCTGCGCATCGGCACGGAACTGATGCAGTACAAGGGGCTTTCCCGCACAAAGCCTTATAGGTTTACGGGAGTTTCGCGTGGCGCGTTCGGCACCGAGAAGAAAAGTCATGCTGACGGTGCGATTGCCGATTATGTCTATCAGCATTATCTTTCGTTCTTCGCCGAACCTGAATCGCCCCTTGCCGATGAGCTTGCCGGGCGATTGGCGGATGTATATCATGCCTGCGGTTTTGATCAGGTTTATCTTGACGGAGCCGAAGGTGTGGGGTTCGATTCAAAGGCTAAGATTGATCTTTTATTGCGCAAGCTTTTCAAGGCCTTTGCCGCGAAGGGGCGTGCGCCGCTCTGGGAAGACAGCCGCTGGACGACTCACGCCTGGTGGTTTCATTCCCGCATCGGATCTTGGGATTATCCGCATTTCGGATTCCGTCGGTTTGTCGACCGGCATCTTAAGTTTCTTCTTCCGCAGAGCAGGATGGCAAACTACCTTGAGCCGTCGCTCGGGTGGTGGTCGCTCAGAAGCGGAAAGAAATGGCTGGACGATTATGTGCGCGGACCTTATCTCGACGAACACGAATATTTCATCGGCAAGACCGCCGCCGCCGATTCCGCGGTCTCGCTGCGTCACGGGAGTACCGACATTTCAAAAAATCCGTTCCCGCTCGGGGAAATGCGTTCGATGACGGTAATCGGCTGGTACGAGCGTTTCAGGCTCGCGCGTGCGTTCACCGCGGAAGCTCTCCGCAGACTCGCCGTGCCGGGCGACGATTACCGGCTCAGGCAGAATGAAATCGGGGAATGGACGTTGACGCCGTTGAAATTCCATGAACACCGGATATCGGGTCCCGATCTGGCGCGATGGAACATCACGTCGGAAGAGGAACGCCCCGCATCCCTCAGGGTCGCCGCGCTTTACGGCATCGAACCGTACGATTCGAAAGCCGCCGTGCCCGCCATCTCGGCGGCCGATGTGCCGGCGATGAAAACAACTGCCGCTTTGGGCATGAAATTCGACTGCCGCGCATCCGACGGCGAAAAGGGGCGCTCGATCCTGCTGACGGCTGAAAATACAGGTGCTCCCGAACGCGGCTCTTGGGCTTCGGCGGCGCTTGAATTCGATTATCCCTACACCAGCCGCGTGTTCACCGGCTGCAACGCTTTCGGTTTCTGGGTGAAGGGCGACGCTTCCGGCGCGGTTCTCAATGTGCAGCTCTGCCGTCCGCGACCCGACGGCGGCGGCATCAACGAGCATATCGTGAAGCTCGATTTCAGCGGTTGGCGCTACGTCGCCTTTACGTTGACGAGAGAAGCGGACGTGGACAAGTCGTGCGTTTTCGACTGGCCGTATATGACCACGCCGCAGTCGTACCAGCTTTTCGAGCGCGGATTCGCCAAGCCCGAACGCATCGGTAGGCTGGCGCTCTGGCTCAACGGAGTTCCCCGCGGCGGACGTGCGGAGGTGGAGGTGGGCGAGGTGCGTGCGCTGCCTATCCGTCCGCTCAGATTCGAAAAGACGGCGGTGGTGCTGAACGGGGTAAGGCACGAGCTGCCGTTCCCGCTCGAGGGCGGCGAGTACGCGGAGCTCTCGGATGGATATTGGACGCGTTATTCGATGAGCGCTGAAATGCTTGAGCGCCGCGCCGCCGCGGCACCGGCGCCGCGGGTTGCCGCAGGCGGGAATGCCGTGCGCTTCGAAGGACGGACCGAGGAAGGAACGCCGCCGCGCGCGGAAGTGACCGTGATCACGGCCGGCAGACCGTTCCCCGCGACGGTCGGGAATCTGCGCGAAGATCAGGAAAAACTGCTTTCCTACGAGGCGCACATGCCGGAAAAATGGGCGCCGGCGGCCGGATTCGACCGTCTTTCGCCGCTCAAGGTGAAACCGGGAAAAGAGGCCAGACTGGAGATTGAGATCGTAGGTCCCGTCGCCCGTCCGGCGCTGACGATCGGAAACGTGAAACGTGTCTTCGACGCCGATATCGCGCGGAACGAAAAGCTCGTGATGAAGGACGGCGTGAACTGGGTCGTGCGCGGACCGTGCGGCGCGGTACGTCTGCGCGGCAGGTGTGCGGACGCTTTGCCGGCGTTCCGCGGCGTGAACCAGCTTTCGATGTCGTCGTCCGATCCCGGCGGAGCCTCGGCGCAGCTGCGGATAATCAAGCGGATGGACGGTCGCGGCGCCATGCGCACCGTGCCCGTCGTCACGCTGACGTTTGATGACAATCCGAAGGGGCACTATACCATCGCCGCGCCGGTTCTCGAGCGCTATGGATTCCGCGGGACATTCAACATCGTCATCGACCGGGTCGGCGGAGACGGGCGCAAGATGAACTGGGACGAAATTCGGGACCTGCGGAGGCGGGGCCATGAAATAGCGTCGCATACGGCATCTCACAAAAACCTTCCCGCGCTCTACGCTGAAAAAGGCGAATCGCCGGTGATGCGCGAGTTGGCGGTTTCCCGCGATGTCATCCGCAGAGAGACGGGATCGGCGCCGCGTTTTCTCTGCCATCCCTTCGTGCAGTCCTCGTCTGAGGTGGATTCGGCGGTGCGCTCCGCCGGGATGACCCCGATGCTCCTGTGCCGTCATAACTTCGGGACCGGGACCACGCCTGAGACGTTTGCGGGATTTCTCGACGGGCTCATTGCCGGGAAAACGGAAAAGGCCGATATTCTCTTCCACGGCATAACCAAAGAGACCGGAGGCTGGAGACCGCTCGCCTCCGCCGCCGATTTTGAAGGCTGCATCGCCGTACTTGCGGAATATGCGCGCAAAGGGCGCATCCGCGTCGTCGATTATGCGACTTTCAGCGGGCGTGGCCGCGGCACGCTGTGCCTTACGTTCGACGACCGCAGTTTTGACAATTGGGTCGCGGCGATACCTGTTTTCAGAGAGTACGGCGCCCGAGCGAGTTTCTTCGCCAGCGGGGAGCTCGACGGCCGGGCGCTTGCCGCGCTCAAACGCCTTCATGAAGCCGGACACACCGTAGGACCTCATACGGTGAATCATCTGAGCGCTCCTGATACGGTCAAGCGTGACGGTTTTGATGCATATTGGGAAAAAGAGATCGCGCCGCAGATGCAGGCGTTCGCCTCGGTCGGGATTTTTCCGCGGGCCATGGCCTATCCGAACAACAGTCGGGACGCGGCTA
>JAFVZE010000032.1 GCA_017508315.1 Kiritimatiellia bacterium
AGCGCCGCCAAAGAGCGGTAACTGCATTGGACCGCCGCCCGCTGCAAAAGCGTCAGCGCCAGCATCGTCAGCAGCAGCGCGAACATCTCCGGCGAAAGAACGCGCCCGGCAAGCCACACCGGCTCCGAACAGACGAAAAGAAGCGTGCTCAAAACCGTAACGGCGAGCTTTGCGCTTCGCCGACGCTTCATTTGGAGAGCATCCTGGTCTTCGTCGGCGGCATCGGCGACGAATCCGGCAAAAAACCTGAACGTCAGCGCCGACAAAAGCCCTAACGATACGGCTCCCGCGATCTTCAGCGCCGAAACGCATCCGGCAAGACCAAACTGTTCCACGAACCGGGAAAGAACATTGTGCCACAGAAGCGGAAACTCATGCACCGGCGCGCGCAGCTTCGCCGCGACGGCGACATCACCCCAAAGCTCCGGCGGAAGTTCAAGATTGTTGCGCGAAAACCACGAAAGCGCCGCCGTCAGCAGGCCAAGACCCCACGCGAAGAGACGGAGCGCCGGACGGTAACGCCTTGCCGTCATCCGGCGTCCTTCGCGCCGTGACGGCGGCGGAGCGAGAGAAGCGCGCCTCCCAACAGGAGCAGCAGCGCTCCGTCGGGCTCGGGAATCACCTGATAGGAAGACGGCGACCAGTAGGTGGAATCGACCGGGGCGATGTTATCCCAGCTTGCAATGTGTTTCTGCGCGGCGAGATATCCGTAATTCACGCTCTCGGACTCCATCATCCCCGTCCACCGTCCGTCCGACCAGTTGCCCAGTTCGATCACGAAACTGTACGATGCCGAATCCCCGGAGAGTCCGGCGAGACTGCCGTAGTATTCCGCCGGGAGCCCCACGCCGGCGGCGCTGTCCGCCTCCTGGACGAAATCGTTGTTCTCATCGAGCGACCAGAGCGTCAGATAACCGCTCTCGCCGCTGCCGTTATCGTATCGGACGCGGGCTTTCTGCACTCCAAGTTCGCTTGCCAAATGGACATTGCCGTTCTTGTCCGTTCCGCTGATACTCCCGACGTCGCCCACCATCCACCACAGCAGTTCGCCGCCCTCGTCGGCCAAAACGGCCGCCGGAAACAGGAACGCCGCCGTCAGAAGAAAAAAGACTTTGATGATTTTCGCCATGCCGCTATTCCACCTCCGTGACCGGCAGAGAGATTTCGAACGCTCCGCCGCGCCTCATGTACCAGAATCCCGTCCCGGCCGGAACCGTCGCATCGTCTTTCCACTGTTGCTTGACCCAGCGGCCCCAGGTTTTGCCGTTCCAGGTGAGATTGAGCGGGACCTTCTTTTCGTTCGGAATACGGATGACATCGCCTTTGCCGCCGGCGAGCGGCATATTTTTCCAGTCGTAATCGTTGACGCGGACGGCCTGCATGCTCGGGTTGGGAACGAGCGTGCATACCATCGCCTCCGGCGAACCGCCTTCGATCGTCAGCGAAAGCGGCGCGTTCGAATACTGCCCGATGAGGAAGAACGGCTTTGCCGCCGGATCCCTGCGCTCGACCCACACCGCCGAATTGCGCTGAAGACGATGCTCGCCGGCCGGAATCGCCGGTTCGATGCCGCTGCGGGTGACGGTAATCGCCGAGCCCCACTTTCCGCCGGGCTTGTCCCAGTGCCATTTGCGGTAGATATGCCCCTTGTCGGCCACCTGCACGGCGTCGTCATCGTCAAGGTGCGAAGCGTGCACGTATTTCGACACCGTAACCGGACGTTCCTCGGCGACGGCGGGATCTTCGCCCAACGTCACCCACGGCACGGCGGTGAGCGTATTGGTAAGCGTGCTCGCCACTTCCAATACGCCGACGATGTTGGTCGAAGGAATTTCATTGGTGACGGAGGAGTATTTTTCACCATCGGGAATGATGAGCGTCGTCACGCGGTAGAATCCGGACGCGCCGACGGACTTTCCGTCAGCGTCCAAAAGCGGAACCGAGAACGAAGGCCGCTCCATAATTTCACCTACCCGCGTCCAAGTGCCGCTCACGCACTTGCGCAGATCGTAGCGGACATGGTAGCCCGTATCGGTGCGCCCTTCCTTGTTCTCGTCCGTGAGCGCAATCTTGAGCGCCAACCCATCTCCAGTTTCCGCCGCCGTACTCAAAAGAAGCTGATTCTTATCCGTCCCGGTGACGATGTTTTCCCACTTTCTGAGACCGTTATCTTCCTCAACATCAAGTTTTGAACTGACATTTTCCTGACGGAAACCTTCGGCACGATTGTAGCTCAAAGACGTCAAAAGCGCATCAACGACGGTAATCGGCAATTTATCGCCGGCCGCCTTATTGCGCTGAGATACCTCAAAGAGCGCCTCCGGGAAGCGGAAGTAGGCCGTTTCCTCTGCAATCGGTTCTCTCCGCCCTCCCGCTTCATTCGAGGTAATATGAATAAGTTTTACAAGCCCATAGGAAGCGGCATCCCACGTAAACTCGTCTTCATGGCTGAACGACACCGCGCTCGAATCGTTCGATTCGGCTTCGCTCGGAGCTATGTCTGACGATTCGTGAGTATCGAACAACGAAACCCGTGGCCCGCATTCAACAATTGATCCGTCCTGATTCTGCACGGCGGGAGCGGCCAGAACCTGGACACGATAGTCCATGTTCGTGTATGCCATAAATTTCCAGTCTCCGCTCGAAAAGGTAATTTTTCCGATATCCGGCACGCCGTTTGCATCAAGCGTCACCTCGCGGATTTCCGTCTCGTTAAGCGGCACCTTCGTAAGATCCGTCACAATGCGCTCATGATCGGCGTCCCAGACCTTGATCGCCACCATGTACGGATGATTCTCACAGTAATTGCCGACGACCACGCAGTTTGACGCAACCCACTCCGGCTTCGGAAGTGTCGCATAGGAGCCGCCCTCAAGATAGAACGCATTAGGATAAGAAGAATCTCTGTGGCCGGTAACCGTGCCGGACTTATTGGTGGAACTGTCGAAGATAGTGACTCTTGCCGTCGCGTTTGAAATATGGAAGTCGCATTCCAGATCGAAGCCCTTCAAATCGAGAATAAGTTCCACATTCTCAGGAACAACGGCCGGAACTCTCATTTTATAGTTTTGCGAAAGCTCCATGTAGATGGGACTTTCGCCGCTTGCGATGAGAGCCACCACCGTTTGACTATCCTTAGGAAGCTCGTGAACGACATGCTTCGACCAGATAAGCGCGTTACCGTCAATCCGCCCGCGATACTCATTATCACCGTTCCAGAAGAACTGCCGCGCTTCCTCCTGATTGCCGTTAAAGTATTCCCACACGGCGCCGAAACGCGTGTTGTTCGGATTTGGAGTCTGCTCCTTATCGGGATAGCGAACGCCCACCCAGCCCGTAAAGAGCTGCCCGGCGTAGGTAAACCCTTCGGGATTACTGTCGTGATAATCGACGAGCTTAAGGCGGCTCGCGTAGGCGTTTTCGAGATTGTATGTGGAAACGTCGTCGGCGACGGTTCCGCTGAAGTTGTTGGAGATGACCGCCGTTCCGGTTATATGCAGAACCGGCCCGGAGTTTCCGAGGTAGATAGCGCCACCCCTTTTGCCGGCCGCACACGTATTGTTCGTAATGTAGCCGCCGGAGATGTAGATGTCGCCTCGCGCGTTGATTCCGTAATGGTCGGCCGTCTCCACACGCGTTCCGTCCGTGTGAATCGCGCCACCGTCGCCTTTCGACCGGCAGCCCGCGATCGTGCCGCCCGTCATGATGACCGTCCCGTAATCGCAGCAGATCGCCCCGCCCTTGCCGGGATCGGAATTATTGACGCAGTTGAGAATCTCCGCGCCCTCCCTGATGGTCAGGACCGCGCCTTCCTTGACATGAAAGACGGCGTTCTCGCTGCCCGTCACCGACTTTAATACGGCATCCTTGACCGTGGCGCCCTTTTCAAGAATCATCCGCGCGACGTTCGTCGTTCCGCCGCTGACGGTTTGAGGGTTAAGAAGGAAGACGTCCTCGGCCTGCTCTTCACCCGAACAGTCATAAACAATGTTCGACATAACGAGCGTCGCGCCGGCATAAACCCTCGTCCTGTAGGTATAGCTCTTATTATATATCGTTCGCCGCGTATTCGAACTGCTTGTGATGATTATTTTTTTAGGCTCTGTACTGCTCGATCCAAACCATGTCGAGGAACCTCGCACCTCAACGTCGGAATTGACGGTTAAATCTTTCGACAGTTGGATAATCGTCGTATCTCCCGCCTGGGCACTGTTTACCGCAGCGGTCAAACTCTTACCGCCGCCGCTCCACTTTTCAACAGTTTTAAAGACGACATCCGCCATGCCGGGCAACACCGTCCCCGCGGCGGCGAGAAGCAGTAAATTTTTTAATTTCATCAGCTTCATCTCTCTTCTCCCTCGCACGCCAAAGCTCTGTAAAAGACTTTTTTGCCTTTAAGCTCCACGCCGTCCGCCGCGGAATCCCACGTGACGCGATGTTCACCGGAGCGGTGCAGATCGTCGCGATCGCCTAAACGCTGCACCTCATTTACATTGGCGTTTTTGCGGAATGTCCTGAGCTGAATCGTATTGGTGACGCCGTTTTCCTCGTAAGTTGCAAGAAACACAAGCCGATAGCGCGTCGCGTTCGTCTCCGCGACGGAATAGTCGATATCGACCAGGTTATTCCACGGATAGCGCTGGCGGGCGCGGTGGATTTTCGTTTCGACCGGCTGGAAGATGGGAACAATGACGATAGACTCCGTCACGACAAACGAAAAGACATACTTCTGCGCGCTGTCTGACACAACCTCATCATTGATGATCCAGCCGTTCAGATAATACGCGCTGTCCGCCATCGCATGAACGGTAACTACGGAATTGGAAATGTAGCTGTCGCCGTAAACCGTAACGCCGGACACCTTGCCGCCGGTGAAATTCCCAAGCCGCACTTCGAAAATATTAGGATCATCCGGCTTTTCAGGATCAATATCCGGATCAATCCACCCGGCACCAATCACATTGTAGGGAAGCCTTTTCTTCTCCTTGTCGAAAGTCTCGTCAACAATCATATTATCGGACGGAAGAAGCGTATCATTGCCGAGTTTCACAATCGTCTCGCCGTTGTTGTAACCCATATACGGACTTTTCTCCGTGCCGTTTAAAATGCCGGAATAATCAAAGTACGTATAAACGGAAAGCGTAAACATGTAGTGGTTCGTCTCGACCGAGGTCATCTTATGCGCATACCGGTAAGGATCGTCATCCGGGGCGGAAACAAGCGGATGGGTGAAATCAGAGGAATATTTTACGCCGTTGACATCGATATGTCCGCCCGCCGCGACAATGCCGCTCTCGGAATACCCGTTGAAAAGGCCATCGTATTTAACCGTCACATTCGTCACGTCAAGGCGATCCATACCGGCCGTCGCGTCAATGACCGTATTGGCCAAATGGCATAGATGGCCATCGGTGGAATCTTTATAGCGGCCGATCGACGAGGGGTTTACGTATTCACCGTAGTCGTAACCGTTATGCGCAAGAACCGAGTTGACGACATAGACATTGCCCGCTTCACCGGCGTTGCCGATCGCGCCGCCGGCCGTAACGCCATATTCGTCGGCGGTGGTGATGTTGCCGGTAAAGGTGGAGTTCATCACGTAAAGCTGACCGCCTTTACAGTTATTGATGCCGCCGCCGATCTCCGTTGAAGCGTTGTTGGCGACGATACAGTTGTTCAAATACATGTACCCCTGGTTTTCCGCCGCGCCGCCGCCGTGCGAAGGACCTAAAGATTCGTTTTCAGTAAGCGAACAACGATCCATAATAAGCGTGCCGCCGTTACTGTAGGTCGTTCCGCCGGAAGATGAGCTCGCCTTCGCAAAGTTCAGAATGCCGCCGCCGTACCAGTTGGCGTTGCGCACGATGTTGCAGTCGGCAAGAACCGCTGTCGCGCCGGGCTGATTGAGAAGCGCCGTCCCCGTGCGGGTAATGTCGACATCGTACATCTCAAGAGTGCCGCTGTTGTCGATGCCGCCGGTCGTAGCCCCGTCGCCGTCCACGTTTCTCGAGCCTTCAAAGCCGCCCATCAGCGTAAGATTCGAAATGGTGACATGCGCCCCTTTAGTGATGTCAAAAAGATTATATGTACTGTAAGAACCATCGAGCGGTGTATCTATCGTATCCAGCTTGGCATCTTCAGCCGTTGAACTCGTTTTCAGCGTCACTTTGCCGTTTTCCGGCAAAAAAGGCGCGACCACCTGAACAATCTTCCTGGGCGAGGTATTTCCTGCGGAAAGATAAATCCCGTCCGGTAAGGTAATCGTGTGCGTAAGAACAACCGTCATGACCTTTTCGTCATCAAGCGCCGCTTGAAGATCTGCAAGGGCGGCACGGTTTTGCGCGTCGCTGGCAGGATTGGGCACAGTTACCGTCGCGACTTTCGTATTCTCGTCAACCGTATACGCCGCCGAAGCCGCAAATGCCGCCAGACACAATACCGACAGCGCCAAAGCCCTGAAAAAGCCCGAGAAAACTCTGCGCCCTTGCGCCTTGGCGTTAAAACAAGATCTTCTCATGACCGCACCCTTTTAGTTGCCGTTGCGAATCACCTTGAAAAACCCGGCGGTTCCGGGCTTTCGTGTAACCAAAGTTACATCCTCCGCGCCGCCCTGCGTTTCAACGGCGGCGTCTGTCATGTCCGAAGCGGCGACATTGCCGCCGGAACTCACGCGCATAAACCCTTTGAGGTTTTCAACCGTGAGAAAAACGTTGTCGCCTTCAATGCGCATCGCCTTGATGCGCGGCTGTTCGCAGCCTGCGGGGGCGGCGCAAAGCGCAGAGGCCACCTGCCCTTTTTCTTGAGCGGAGCTCTTTTCGTCCGCGGTTTTGCAGCCGGTAGCGCCTCCAAGCGCAAAATTCGCGCTCGCCGCTCCGTAACCGTTCATGAGCGCAAGTTTACCGTTCACCGTGCCGCGCGGCCGCACCGAACCGCCCTCGGCAAGGCGG
>JAFVZE010000264.1 GCA_017508315.1 Kiritimatiellia bacterium
GTCCGTTTCCTCCATACCCTCTATCGGGTCTCCCGAAAGCGACTGTACCCGCCCGGCCGAATTCTCGCTGTTCAATATCTCCGCACCGTGAATTTCGACCTTCGCGACCGGCTCTTCGTCCTCGATGACGCACGAATAGGTGATTACCGAAGGTTGCATGGTGACGAGAGCCGTGGAACGCGCATGGCGGATGACCGCGAAAATATCACGCGCCGCTCCCCGGGTGCGCGCGGCCCCCTGCCCCGTGCGGACGTTCACTATACCCACGGTGACCATCAGCCCCATGATGCCGATGATCACCAGCAGTTCGATCAAAGTGAACGCATTGCGCAAGTTCGGACTATTTCTTTGACTTCTCGATCTTGTCGGAGCGGATGTCGTCCTCGGAGCCGAACTCGCCGTCGGGACCGGCGGAAATCACGACAAAACGCTTGCCGGTCACTTCAAGCTTGTACTCGTTGTCCCAAGGGTCGTACAGCGCGCCCTCGCCGCCGTCAAGAAACGCATCGTTGTCCCCGTCCGGAGTAATCAGCACCGAAAGATCGCTCGGAGGCGAAGATTTCTTCTTGTCGATCATGTAGTTGGTGATCGCCCCTTTGATCGTATCGACGCCGGTCTTCGCCGCGGTCTTGCGGGTCTTTTCGATATGCCCGGTCACCCCCTGCATGCCGATCGCGCCCAAAATGCCGAGAATCGCCACTACAACGAGAAGTTCGACGAGCGTGAAACCGCGTCTGGCGGCCTCGACAGCCTTATTTTCCTGCTTGTGCATTACTGTTTACCTCCTGTGTTTCAGATTGCCTCTCGCAACTTTCCTTTTCGCATCCGCCGCATGCCGAACATCGCCACGCGATGATTGCGACCGCCAAAAGAAGCGCCGCGAGAGCGGCCAGCGTTTTCCACGGATACGCCGCCGCGGCGCACCTGGTGAAGCTTTTCGCCAGTCTCATCGAAAAGAGCAGTTTGCGGTTCACCGCCCATCCCGAAGCGTTGAGAATCGCCCCCAGATCCCGGCGGCGAAGCTTGAAATACGAAAGCACCACGCTCGGCAGCGACACCGCCATGATTATCACCACGACCGCCAGCGGATACTGCCACCACGCGAATCCGCGAACCGCCGCCATGACCGAGGCGAGCGCGGCCCCCATCAGTCCGACGCTCACTCCGATAGCCGCGAAAGAACTGGCCATGGCCGCCGCTCCGCCGTTCTGCTGCAGATTTTTCGCCGACGGGATCGAAGAAAGACCGCGCTCGCCGGCCGCCTGCTTTTCGCCGAGAAACTTTTTGACCGCCTCGGAAATCCCGGCGGCGAGTTTTTTCCACGGCGACCAGAACGCCTCGGAAAGCGAGACCTGACTCTCCACGACCTTTGTCACGACCGCCTCCCAGTCCTTGCCGTCGCGATCGTAGAAGACGCCGTTGCGTCCGACATAGAGCGGAGAAACCCTGCCGGCGGTGACCACCGCGCAAACGGAGCGCACGGCCTTCTCCGACGGACGGGAAAGCTTAAGATAGATGACGCAGCATTCGCTCTTTCCGGCAAGTGCGCTGTGCGCCGCTTCATTGGCGACATGGAAACAGAGATTCATCTCTCGCGCGTCGATGCGCAACGTCCCCATCTGGAAGAGCGCGAACTGATCTTCGGCGTAAAGCCGGTCCATGGTGCAGAAATTCTCGATGAACTCCCCGAGATGCAGCCGGTAGCGGAGAAAACGCTCTTCCTCTTCAAGCTTTGCCTTGGCTTCGGCGTTCATGACCGGCTTGGCCGCGACCCACGCGCGGTACGGCGCGAAAGCCGCCTTTATCCGTTTCCATTCCCGGCGTGAAAGCGTCTTCACCTCCCCTTCGCAAAGCGGATTTACGCATTTGCAGGCAAACTCGGCGACGGCATCGGCGAACTTCGGATTGATCCGCTCGCCAAGCGGCAGCTCGGCTTCCGGCTCTTCCGTGACGAGCGGCATATCCTCAAGCGGAGTGAAAAATTCGTCGATCACCTTCTCGACCGCGGCGAGAGAGGCCTCGGCGGATGCGGTGTCGTCTCCCAAAATCGCGACTTCCCGGGTTCTGCCCTTCGCCTCCCATTCGGCGAGGGCGTCGATCTCCGCCCGCGACGGCTCGACCGACGCGAGATCCTTTTCCCCGGCGAGAACATCGGCAAGACGGCTCTCGGTTTCCGGCGAGGCGGGCCTGAGCAGTTCTTCAGGTTCCACGCCCTTCGACTTCATGAACTCGACCGCCGCGAGCACCTCCGGGGTTCGGATGTGTCCGTCACCGTCGGAATCGAGAAACGCAAGCGTGCGGGCGTCGAAGCGCAATCCGTCGACCGGACACGAGATCGCGCACCAGTTTTTGACATCGCCGAACAAATCGATTTTCATAATTTCTCCGAATTTTCAGATTCCCATGTTCGCCTGGATCGCCGCGACCAGTTCATCGCTCCGGCCTGGCTCAAGCGTCCTTCCGCCCGGCCAGTCGCCAACCGGCTCCACGCACAGAAAACGCTTTGCATCCCCTTTGGCCATGTCGGCGGGTTCGCCGCCTTCGCCGGGATTCCAGACCACCGTGTGACGGTTGCCGGACGACACGATCGCGATCGCCCGTTTGAGCGCCGCGTCAACAAGCGCAAGCTCGTGTTTCGGAGCCTCCGGCATGTCGAAAACATGGTCTTTGTCCTCGTCCATCTTGAGATCGCCGCTCTGCACGCCTTTGACGAACTCGGCGGCGCGGGCGTCGACATATCCGCAGCCGTCCAGCCCGCGCACCGAGACTTTCGCGAAATCGCCCACGAGGAAGTACGGGTGGTAACCGCAGGAAAAAGCGAAAGGAACCCTGCCGGTGTTTTTCGTTGCAAGCTTGAGATTGAGCTTCATCGACACCGAAACGGTGTATTCAAGATCGAAATCGTACGGCCATATCTTCTTCGTTTCATCGCTCGACTTAAGTCCGAGCGTCACCTCCGTCATATCCTCGGAATACTTGCTGCCGCGCACCTCGAAAACCATTTTGCCCGCAAAACCGTGCCCGGGGAGTTCCTTGGAAAACATTTTGCCGAACTGCGGCCAGCAGACGGGGATGCCGCCGTGGAACGGTTCGCCGCGGTTGTAGTCGCGCTTCGCCGGGCGGAAGATCACCGGCGAATGGCCGGTGGGCCGGTAAGAGAGGACGTTGGCGCCGAGAAGCGCGATTTCCGCCGTTCCGTATTTGTTGGCGATGACCACCTCGGGGTAGCCGGCGAATCCCTGCCGGAAAACGATGCGCCCGGGCGCTCCGTAACTGCGGTTGAGTTCTTCGATGTTCATTTCAGTCTGAATTCGCATATGACGGTCGTGCCCGTCGGAATTTTCGAATTGATGTTGAAATTGTCGGCGACGCGTTTCGAATTGGCAAGCCCCATCCCCGCTCCGAACCCCATCGAGCGTATCCAGTCGTTGGCCGTCGAAGTACCGTCCTGACACGCCCATTCCACATCTTTTATGCCCGGCCCCTTGTCTTTGGCGATTATCGTCGCCTTGCCGGTGTCGAGAATGAAGGTTATCGTTCCGCCGAGCGAATGGATGCAGACGTTGATTTCAAGTTCGTAAGCCGCCACGGCGACTCGGCGGACGATCTTGTTGTCGATCCCGGCGTCCTTGAGCATTTTCTTGATTTCGGCGGCCGCCTTGCCGGCGTTGTGGAGATCGTTGCGCACCACCACGAACTGCCGCATCGAATAGAACGGCAGCGCCCCTTCGCTCTTCGTCTCCTCCGCGACGGACGATTTGCCCTCGAGTTTGGCTATCTCCTCGGTGAGCTCTTTCATCAGCACCCGCGTCAGATCGCGCTGCGAGACGATGCCGACGAAATCGCGGTCTTTGTTCAGCACCGGAAAGCGTCCGAAGGAATAGTTCTGGAAAAACTTGATTGCGAAAGCGAGCGGCATATCCTCTTCAAGAACCACCAGATTGGTCGCCATATGCCGCTGGCACGGATCGTCGATCCAGCCGCCTTCCAGAGCCTTGATGATGTCGTTTACCGAAACGATGCCGAAAAGACGGCTGCCTTCGAGAATCGGCACGCCGGAAATCTTGTTCTGCCGCATCAGCGACTGCGCCGTCCGCAGCGAATCGGCGCGGGCAACGGAGATTATGTTGCGGTCGCGCATGACATCGCGCACCCGGAGACGCTGCAAAAGCTCCATTATGACGAGCGGCGAACCGTCGTCTCCGCCCGGCAGCCCCGGACCGGAAACCCGGCGGACGCCGTCGTGCGCGGCCATTATCTGGTCGTCGCTGCGGTTTTCGCCGCCGGTGAGAATCCTCGGGCTGTATCCTTCAGCCATTTTTCTCGGCCTCCAGCGCAGCGTGAATCCTCACGCAGCTTTCATACTTGGAAAGCGGCGAGGACACGAGCGGGATTCCGAGCGCGTCAGCGACCTGGCACATGGTCTGGGGAAGCGGCTTGGCGTTGTGTACCACAACCGCCATCGCGCCGACGATGTTCGCGGTGCGAATCGCCTGATCGCTCGCAAGCGAAGTGAGAAGCAGCATGTCGTCGGCGTCGTTCAAAAGCACGTCGCTCATAAGGTCGTTGGCCACGACTGCGCCCAC
>JAFVZE010000265.1 GCA_017508315.1 Kiritimatiellia bacterium
ATCGGCAACGAGGACAGCGAAAACTCGGTGCTCTCGGTGGTCGGCAAGGCGATAACTCCGGTCTTCGAGCCTATCGGCGTCGACAAGGACAACTGGCAGGCGTCGGTGTCGATTTTCACCGGTCTTTTCGCCAAAGAAGCAGTAATCGGCACCTTGAACGGTCTCTACGGGCAGGGTGACGCGGCCAGCGGCGAAAGCGGGGAGGCGGAAAGCGAATATTCGCTCATCGGCGGGCTCAAGGAGGCATTCGCCACCATTCCGGCAAATCTCGTCGACGCTTTCGGCGCGATTACCGATCCGCTCGGTTTCTCCGGCGCGGCCGAGGAAGTCGTCGAAGGCGAGGACAAGGACGCTAACATGGTCACGATAAGCGGACTTAAGAAGCACTTTTCCAAGGGCTTCCATCAGGCGTTCGCGTTCCTTCTCTTCGTGCTCCTCTACGTTCCCTGTCTTGCCGCCACCGGTGTCGTCTTCCGCGAAATCGGCAAGGGCTACGGCACGGTGTTCGTGGCCTACCTTACGGTCGTAGGCTGGTCGGTCGCGGCCGTCTACAACGCGGTCATGGTGACCGGCAGTGTGTTCTGGGCGCTTACCGGAGCTGGGATTTTAGCGGCGATGTTCGCAGGCTTCTACCTCTACGGACGCAAGCACAAAGTGGACATGGTGTAAAGAAAGCGGCGGCGGGAAAGTCTGGAATTTCTGCAAATCCACACGAAGAGGATTGAAATGCCGTTAAAGTTAGTTCAGGCAAATTTCAAAAAAGAAAAACAAACACAATGAAGGCAAATAAAAAACAATGAAGGCAAATAAAATGACAATGTGCGGCGTTTTTGCCGCGATGGCGGCCGGAGCGTTCGCTTCGGATGGTGAATCATCGAAGATCGCATGGGCTCCCGGCGAGGGGGTTACGTTCGGCGAAACGCCGGTTGTAAGCACGGAGTTTTCGCTCGGGTTCGATTCGCGCTATATGACATACGGCGTTATCGACGGTAAGGATCCGATCATTGTCCCGGGAGCGTCGATCACGTTTTTCGACTGGGTTTATTTCGGCGTCGAGGCGATATACGATGTCACCAGAGGCAACGGCAAGCGTGGCGGATACGGCAACCGCGCCGGAAAATACACGACGCTTGACGCGATGGTCGGCGTTGCGCACGATTTCGACCTCGGCGAATCTCTCGGGGCGCTCAGCGTCGATTTCAGTTACATGTACGAGTATCTGCCGCGTTATGAAGATGAAGTGGGCGATACGCAGTATCTGAATCTCGAACTCTCGCTCGGGGACCTTTGGCTTGAACCGACGCTCGCCGTCGAGCGCGATCTTATGGCCGACGACGGAACGTATGTCTATTTCGAACTGGGACACACCTTTGAAGTCGCCGAAGATCTTACCTTGCGCCCGGCCGTCGGGCAGGGCTTCGGCAATTCACTGCGCACGCGGGGATATTTCAGCGAACTTGAGAAGGTTGAAGGGTTCGACCACGGCGGCGTTATGGATACGACATTGAGGGTCGATCTCGAATACGCGGTGAACGAATGGTTGACGCTCGGAGCGTATGCCGCCTATCACGACTATCTTTTCGACGGCAATATGCGCGAAGCCGCCGCCGCCTACAACGGCCAGTGGGGAGGCGATCACGACAGGACGTGGAATGTCGTCGGGGGACTCTCGGCCACCGTCAGCTTCTGATTCACTCATTGTTTCACCTGCAATAATCGCACACGATTTTCGGGGTGCCGACGGCTGTAATCGTTTGCTCGAATGTGCAACTGTTGTACAGTGATACCGGCGTTGGATTTTTCTATTGATGCTTAAGCCGTGCCTTGTCAATGTGACGTCTTCGGTTCGGGCAACGGTACGCACATTTTGATATGGGCGATTTGCGCGTCCTCCGGATGGCGCGGCAATCTTCAGATTGGCCGCGCCA
>JAFVZE010000266.1 GCA_017508315.1 Kiritimatiellia bacterium
CCAGCGCGGCGCGAAGAAACTTAAACGCCGCGTCGTGAACGCCGGATGGATTTTCGGCCGGCCGCTTGAATGGCCCGAGCCTGAAACCATCGCCGTCGGCGGCGAGGCGCGCGCCTACGACGCGGGCAACGTAAGTACCGCCGTCATCGGCAAAACGCACTATCCGGCTTTCTATTCCGGCAGCACTTCCGATACGACGGTGTTTGTCGTCCCGGTTCCGGCGCCGTGACAAAATTCGGACCGTGTTCGTGTTTTGCAGAAAATCAAAAAGGAGAAGAGTATGACAATGAGATTGGTGATGTTGATGTCGATGTCGCTTGGCTTTTGCGCATCGGCGGCGGTCGTCGGCGTTTCGGATTCGCCCCGGGTTACGATCGTCTCCGGTGACGTCGTTGTGCCGGAGACGGCGGCGGTCGCGAATGTGTTGCCTGATGTCGGTTCGCAGCCGATCTTTCATCTTGACGCATCGCAGACCAACGGCTGGACGTTCGGAGCAAACGGGACTTCGGTGCGTAAACTGCCGTCTCTTGTGGGAGTGCGCTACCTGCTTTCCCAAACCGGCAAATACATCCATGAGCTTTCAAAACGCGACCCGGACAGTAAACTGTGGGATGCCAACGACTATTGGTCGCTGGTAGAGCCAGAACTTGCAAAGGACGAGTCCATCGGCGCTCCGGTTCTTGATTTCGGGGCGCAGGGGTCGCGTCGGGCGTTTCTTTTCGATTACGAGAACGAACCTGATACGTTCCAGAAGACCAACCGGCTCGCGAATATCGGCACGGTGATCGCGCTCTGGAACTCCGAGCAGGGGGGGGGGACTATCCTCGGCGGCGGCACGGCTATGAATCGTGAGACCGTCAACGACGGAGCGTTGTGGTTTCGCGGCAGCGCAGTCACCTATCAGGATTTGAAGTTCGGCAGTTTTGTTGTTACCAATGTGACGCACCAGAACGCTTTGCTGGGTTTTTCCGGTATTACATCGGGAGGGCCGCAGAGTGCGTATCTTCCTGCCGTCAGCGGCAGACTCAGGCTCGATTCGATGCCGGTCCATCCCGGGCGTACGGGATTGAACGGCGGCTGGCAGATTATTTCGCTTACGCCGACAAATAATCTCGCGAGCGCAAACGGCATCGGGCTTGGAGTGTGCAAACAGAATAATCCGCATGTTTCCGGCGGCATGAAAATCGCGGAGATGGTCATTTACGGCGAGTGCCTGCCGGACACGGAGGTCGCCAAGGTGGAGGCGTATCTCGCGAAAAAGTGGCTTTCGCGCGTTTTGTGGGGAAAAGACGGAGCATCCCGTGTTCAGGCGGTTGCCGCACCTTCGACGGCATATGCGACCAAAAACAACTTTTTCGGCACGACGAACGTCTTTGAGGTCGCATCCGGCGAATCGCTTTCGGTCGGCTCGGTAACGTACGGTCGCGGCAGCGGGGCGCGAATCGTAAAGCGCGGAGAGGGTTCGCTTTCCGTCGGTGATCTGCGCCGGTATTCCGGTACGTTAACAGTCGAATCGGGAGAGTTTCGCCATGCGCCCAGGAATACACCCTCGTCGTTTCCGATCAGGCCGCTTTTCCATATTGATGCGTCCGCCGGAGAAAGCATCACTACGACCCTCGGAGAAGACGGCAGAACATATGTCGAGCGCATGGAGTCATCCGGAACAGATTACAAGGGAAGCTCGCTTTGCGCCGTTCGGCACGGAACATACAATGCGCCGTTCCTGCGCTACGGTCTGTTCGACGATGTCGGAGGGGCGCCGGCTCCCGTACTGGATTTCTATGATATCGTCGGTAACGGTAACGGTTTGACTCCTGATAAAACCGGTGCCTTTCTGCGCATCGCCCGGGAAGACGGAACAACTTTTCCGATCGTGGAGAACGTCTGCACGCTTGTTGCTGTAGTTGCGCCGCGCTACAAGGGCGGCACGCTTGTCGGAAACACTGCAGGCACGACGGCGGATCCTTCCGCCGCTGCATCGTCCGGATGCTATTTCGAGCGAGGGCAGAACAATCACTCATATTGGGGGGATTGGACGAAGCCGCTGCTGGGAGATAAACCGTTCACGCGCATTCATCCGACATTGGCTCCGACCAACGCACTGGTGATGATCAACGGTGCGGTGAAGGATGTTCTTTCCGGCTACGAATCGCGCGGGTTTCAAGTGCTCGCATTGAGAGTGCCGGCATCCATTGTGACTGCCATTGGAGCGTCGTGGTCTGCTCATTGGGCCGGCGGCTTCATGCTTGCGGAACTGGCGCTTTGGGCCAGGCCGCTCACCGAAGATGAAATGCGTGACGCATCCGCCCATCTTTACGCCAAATGGTTCAAGGGAGCGCTTCCCGGATATGCAAAAACGGTCGACGAGGGAGGAGTGCCGGATGTGCAGAGGCTTGAGGTGTCTTCGGCCGCTTCCATTGACGTTGCCGCCGGACACACGATGCGCGTCGGTGAAATGGCTGCAGGGGCATCGTTGACGTTGTCGGGCGTAGGTACGATGGAAGTGGCGGCAGGTGCGGAAGTTTCCTCGGTATGCGTTCCGGCCGCAGCACCGTCGCTTCATCTTGACGCTTCGGACACCAATAAGATGTACTTTGCCGCCAACGGAAAGCTGGCCGCCTGGCTTGATAAAAACCACCGCAACATCGCGTATGTCGGAGGCGGAAACAGTCCGGAACTGCTGTTGGAGAATACGACAAAGACTTCACTTCCGGTGGTCAATATGGGAGATTTTCGCTCGAACATCCGTTTGACGCTCGAAAAATCGATGAATTCAGTACGCAGCGCCTATGTGGTGATGGGTACTTCAAAGCGTCAGTCAGGAGGCGGAGCGGTTTTTGGTTCGTCTGCTTTGGTAGACGCAGGTAATGTGAATTACCATGATTTTCCTTACGGGACCGACAATAACGGATATCCCGACGGGCCATTCTGCCGAAATGTCGAGATCAAGCCCTGGTCGCCTCTTTTCCTTGCGGATGTCGAGCGTTACATCGACGGCGTGGCTGCCAACCAGACGGCTTTCTGGCAGGAGGATGGAGAGACGTACAATCTGTATGAAGTTCATCTGCCGGTCGGAGCGCATATTTCCGGCATCTGCAACTGGAAAGACGAATATAATTTTTCCGGCGGCGGCCGGATTGCGGAAATGGTCGTCTATGAGCGGCCGCTCACTGCCCGTGAAAAAGTTGCAACGCGCAACTATCTGATGAAGAAATGGCTGGGTACTTCAGATGAAGATCTTCAAGATCTGCCTGAACCGGCCGCATCGACATGCGAATTGACGGAATTGTCGGGGAACGGCACGCTTAAAGTGGCAGAACTTCGGCTTTCGCGGTTCACGGTGGATGTGAAAGGGAATGCCGCCGTTCCCGCGGTGACCGGAAACGTCGTCTTGCCCTCTGAGATCAATGTTGCCGTCGCTAATGCCGGTGAGCTTTCAATTGAAGACGCATTTGTGCCGGTCTTGAACTGCCCGTCGGTGAGCGGGCTTAAGAATTCGACAGTCGTGTTCGCGGGAGATCTCTCGTGGAAACTGGCCGGAATGAAAGCGAAGCTTGTGTTTGAAAATGGTGTATTGGGCCTTCTTTTCCGTGCTCGTCGCGGCACCGCGATAATCGTTCGCTGAAGGAGAAAATATGAAGAGTTTCTGTTTGCCGCGTATGCTGTTTTTTGCGGCGTCGGTACTGGTGGGTTTTGCGGCAAGTGCCGCGCCGTGGGATTCGGTCCCAAAGGGACATCTGCCGCCGAAGGCGATGGGGCGCGACTATTGGACTTTCTTTCACGAGTGGCGCTATTCCCATCCGCTATATCCGCTTGGCGGAGCCTGGGACAATCCCGAGATCGCGTCGCTGCCGATGTTCCGCGACTGCGGGCTCGTGTACTACTCCGGAAATCTTTCGCTTCCGAAGGACAAGGCGACGTGGCGCAAGGTTATAGGGAATTTCGGCGGCGAGAACGGTGTCTGGAAACGCTTTGAGTCTTCGGCGAAGACCAATTGCCCGGCGACGATGCTCTTCCATCCCAAGTGCCGCTATACGCCGGCGCTCGCCGGAGAGATCGATCTTGATTACGAGGATTACGAAGAATGGAAGCGCCGCCACCCGAATCTGGTGTCGGTGCGTTTCCAGAGCGAATGGGGGGTGGATCTCGTGCAGCGGATGCTCGGTCGCGAGCGCGAGAAGGATCCGGCGGCAAGAGCGGTGCTGCAGGAGGTCTGGAACCGTTGGTCGTGGACCAACCGCTACGACCGTCTTGCCCAGGCGTACTGGTACATGAACCGGAAAATCGATCTCAACTACGGCGATCTTTCGATGTTCGAGTCGTTCCGCAGCGCGAATTTCCTCGACCACATGGCGGCGGCGCGCGGCGCGACGACGCTCGTTTCAGAGACGACGAATACGAGCGACTGGAACAGCGAATACCGCTGGGATGTTTCATCTATGTTCATTCGCGGCGCGGCGCGCCAGTTCGGAGGACTGCCGTGGCACTGGTATGTGGCGGGGTTCTTCAACGGACCGAAGAAAAACGGCGAATGGGTGAATAACAGCAGCTGCTCGCGCGGCGGAAAGTTCGGTCTTGCCGGCGGCACTTCCGATTCGCTTGAAAGACGCGTCTGCTATTTCGCCTATTTGAACGGAGCGCGCGCGGTCGAACCGGAATCGTGGGAGAGTAATTTCTTCGTCTCCAATTCCGTTTCGGGGAAGATGGAACTTACCCCTCGCGGCCGCAACTTCAGCGATTTTCACAACTTCACGGCGGCCAATCCCGACCGCGGCGCCGTCTATGCGCCGGTGGCGGTTCTTGTGCCGCTCGCCCAGGGTTACCATACCTGCGGCGGCAAGGCGTGGGGATTCTGTCCGTATACTCAGGCCGACAACATGGTCGACGGGATTTTCTTCACCATTGCGCCCGGGTTCGACCGCCGCAAATGGCTTGGCGAGGGGTATGAGGCGAATCTGCACAATTCCCGCTTTGCGCTCATGTACGATGTGCTCGTTCCCGACACCACCCAGAAGGATGCCGACTTCGCCGCCGCCATTGCCAAATATCCCGTTGCCGTTCTCGCCGGTGAATACCGCAAAGAATCCGGCGTCGCCGAACGGCTCTCGGCGTACGTGCGCGACGGCGGAACGCTCTATATGTGCGCGTCGCAGCTTGACCTGGGATTTTCCCCCGAAGTCGTCGGTGTCCGTGCGACCGGCAAGGCATTCGCTTTTTCCGGCGACTTTTTTGATCGTAAAGGAGTAAAACATACTGCTGAAGGTGAGTATGACTGCGAAGAGCTGGAGCTTTCGCCGCAGGCAAAAGTGTTTCTGCGCGACGGTGAAGGACGTGTTCTCGCTTCGGTTCACCGCTGCGGCAAGGGGCGGGTGGTCGTCGCCGCGCCGAAGTGGCTCGTGCCGCGTATGCCTGCCGACGGCAACTATGCCGTGCATCTGACGCGCACAGGACGCCGCCGTTTCTCCTTCATCGAGCATTTCCTTGACAGTCTTCAAAAGACGCTGTTTCCGGTCAAGGTTGAGGGCAGCGCCCAGTTCGGGCTTAACCGCAACTCCAAGGGCTGGTGGCTGTGGTGCTTCAACAACCGCGGGGTTAAGAAATTTACCGACGCACCGCAGGAGATCGACCGTTCGTTTGATTCCGCTCTGACGATCGATGTTTCTCGTCTTGGCGCGGTAGAGTGCCGCGAGCTTATTTCCGGTCGCGGCGCAGAGTTGAAAAACGGAAGCTTTTCCTGGACTCTTCCGGCGGGAGAGCTGGCGGTATTTGAATTGCAGAAAGGTGTTGAATGATGATTGCGGCATGTTTTCTTGCGGCCTTGGCACTGGTTCCCGCTCCGCGCAAAGTGGTGGAGACGGGCGGAACGACGACCAATGCCGCGGTGTCGTTTCGCTTTGACGGTTCGCTTCCCAAGGAGGGATACCGGCTTAAAGTCACC
>JAFVZE010000267.1 GCA_017508315.1 Kiritimatiellia bacterium
CCGACCGGACGGTCCTCGGGTCTTTCGCAGTAGCTGAAGCGCCATTCGCTCTCCGAATCGAGAAGCACCCAGCGCGGCGAGAACTTGGGCCTGATCGCTTTGGCCTCCTCGACCGACGGGAACGACACGAAAGCCGTGCGCGGATGTTCCTTGCCCAGCGAAAGCTTTGTATGATCCTCCCACTCCGGAGCCGCGCACAAAACCATACATGAAAACGGCAATGCGAACACTGCGAACGACCGCTTGCTGATGAATTCCATTTCTTCTTCCTTACTTTCGGTTGTGAAAAATCACTCTGGTCGATTGTACGATTTTCTTCATAAAATCGCGAAGCATCATTCCTTTGCGGCGGCGAAAGCGGCTTTGACCTCCGCGGCGGAAAGCGAAGTCTTCAGATAGCGGCGCGGACCGGCCGGTATGGTGACGGAATCCGCACCCTTCTCGAAAGCGACGCTTCCGCCGGCGAACTCATCGAAGAGCTGCGCCTTGTCCGGGGCGATCGGGAGCGAAAGCCTGCTTTCGCCGTCGCCGTCCCAATAGACCACCCAGCGCGCACCGTCGCGTTCGAAAAGGAACGCGCGCACGGAACTCTTGCCGCCGGCGACGGGAATCTGCGCGTATCTGACCACTTTGTATCCGCCGTCCGCAAGCTTGAGCAAATGGTGCTCCTGCCGGTAATCGGAGATGATTTCCTTACGCTCGGATTCGGTCATCAGATCCTTTTCGCGGTATTCTTCCCAGCGGCGCATAGTCTCGAGAATGTCGGCGGTGCGCGGATGTTTTTTAAGACCCGCAAGACTCATCTGAATGGTCATCGGGCAACGCCAGGCGATGGACGTCGACTGGCCGAACTCCCACATGTCGCTCTGGGTGCCGATAGTGCCGGCATCCTTGCCGTCTGCCGAAGGTGCGCGCGGCGGAACATATCCCCACCAGCCGAAGTTGCAGCGCGTCATCTCCTGCCATGTGATCGGCGCCTGCGAGAGCGGATGCTTGATGAGCATTTCCTTGAATTGCTCGGGGCTGAAGCAGTCGAAGGCGTTGGCACCCGAAAGCATGTGCCAGCCGAAATGGGTCTTGGCCGCGCCCTCGGACATGAGCGGCTCGGGCTGAAGCAGCTTCCACACCCGGTACTGCGCGTTGGCGATATGGAAATTGAACGGAACGTGCGTACCTTCCGAGCCGTCCAGATAGATGTACTCGAAGCCGCAGTTGTAGAGTCTGGCGATTTTCGCGGCGATCTCGTCCTGGATGTCGGTATTCTGATCGGGGTAGCAGCTTGAGGCCCTGCCGTATTCGCTCACGTCGAGAATGCCGCCGATCTCGCCCTTCGGATGGGCGGTGACGCGGGTATTCCATGCGCCGCGCCTAATGCCGAGAAACCTGTACGGCGGCTCGGATGTGTAGCGCTCGTAGGTGATGAGCTCGCCGCCGAACTGCAGAAGGCGGCAGTCGGGGAACATCGTGGTGTCGGCCGTCGGCTCCCAGACCGTGAGTTCCGTCACGTTGGTGTCCGCGGAAAGCGGCTCGGCGAGCGTGAAGCGGCGCACTTTGTTGAGACGCGGATCGGCGACGGGAGTGGCGTAACGGCTCTTGAGCCCGACATGGGAGTGCAGGGTGTGGATGCCGGGAACGATGCCGGCGGCCTTGACCTTGGCGAGCATTTCCCTGAGCGTCTTCTCTCCCTCGGGGTATTCGTCGCGGAAATCGTAATCGCCGCAGAGCGCCCAGGACCAGATTTCCTTGACGATGTCCTGATAGCTGAAAGTGAGATACTTGAAGCCGCCCATCTTCACATACGGAAGAAGTTCATCGATATTCTTCGGAGTGACGCCTCCGCTGGTATGGAAGATGGAGGAATTGACGTGCTTCGAACGGCGGCTCTTGACGCCGCTCGGGAGTTTGTAGTCCCTTTCGATATCGGCCATCGCGTCGAGAAACGCTTCGCGTCCGGGCGCGGCGATGATCGCGGCGCTCGCGCCGCGCAGCTTGAAGCCGCGCACCAGATCGGCGGTGAGGATTTTGTATCCCTTGCGCTTTTCGTGGTCGATATCGGGATATTGGGAAGTGCCGACCACGCCGACGGCCGCCTTCTCGTCCCAGCAGGCGTTGAGCCAGTCGCCGAAATTTTTGCGGTTGAGAACCGGCAGCTGGACGATGCGGAAACTCTGCACCGGCGGAATGTCCATGCGCAGATAATCGTAGGTCTTCGGACGGTCGGAGGGAAGATCCACGAGCTCGAAGGCGATGTAGCGCGGCGTCGTTTTGACGGCGATCTTCGCCTCGTACATCTTGTGGGCGAAGCCGGCGATGAGCGTATCGCCTTCGCGGCGGAGCGAATTGGCCGGATAGGTGGTGCGCTTGTTGGGATAGATTAGTTTCACTTCGTTGTTGAACGGACGGTCCTGCGTCGCGCTCACGAAGGCGATCTCTTCGTTGTCGCGCACGCACTCCACGCCGGTCTTCTTGACGATGAGCGACTTGACGAGCGCATCGGCGCCGACAACGAGGCGGAAATCGCCGTTTTCGAAGACAACGTCGCCCTTTGCGACGGCCGCGAGCTCGACAGCTTTGGGTTCGCCGTAAAGACGGTTGAGCTGTTCAAGCTGGGTTTTGACGAGCATATCGCCGTTGCCCTTGGCGAAACGCGAGGAAAGCGCCTCGTAGCCGCCCTGGGAAAACGCATCGGTGCTGGGGAAGTATCCGCGGTCGCCGTTGACGAGGCACGAAACCATCGTCATCCTGAACGGCGAGGCGGCTTTGACGTCGGTGCCGATCTTCACGAACGGTTCGCCGGGGAAACCGGCAAACGCGATCGACCTGCCGATTGAAAGCGAAGAAACGGGAATGTCGATGAACTCCGGTCCGTTCATGAAACGGCGGACTCGCGATCCCGGACTGGTAAGCGTGAGAACCTCCATGCGTCCGAGCGGTATTTCGTCCTTGCGCCCGGCGTCGAAAAGCGCGATCCACTTCTTCTCGTCCTCGCTCGGCATATTGGTGGGCGCCTTCATCAGATTGACCTCGCCCTTCACCGGACCCGCCTCGACATCCTCGCAGACGTCCCAGATGCGCATGGCCGCGCCGGCGATGCGGCGGCCCATGTATTCCCGCACCTTGGCGCGCGGAAGTTTTTTCCGTCCCGGGACGGGCTTGCGGTCGTAATGGTTCACGTCGCCCTGGCAACCGTTGAGCATGAGGCACTTGACTCCGCCGCCGATTCCGTTTTCGAAGGTGCTGCGCACGAACGCCGGCCAGTCGGCGGAGACTTTGGTGCCTCCGACGGTGTCGGGATGGGTGCCAAAGTTGATGATGGCGATATCCGGCGCGCCGGTGCGCTTGATTCTCAGAAGCTGCAGCGATTCATCCGGTTCGCCGAGAGGATGGGCGATGTTCCTGTCGCCGAACCCGGGATTGGTGCGGACCGAGCCGTCTTTCATGCGGAAACGGCGGATGAAAGAGATGCCGCGGCAGTCGGTCGTGCCGAGCGCAAGCGTCGCCGGGGCAAGATCCGCGCACGCCGCCTTTGCCGCCGCGACGATTCCGGCGACGACCTGCCCGGCATAAGCGCGCACCTTCGCGGCCTCCTCGGGAGTGTGTCCCTTGCGGACCTGGGTCTCGCCGCCGGTGTGGGTGTGGGTGCAGTTGATGAACTGACGCGAACCGGGGATGCCAAGTTCCTTTTCGACGAGAGCATTCGCCTTAAGGCACAGTTCCTCGCGGAGATGGAGGTTGTCCACGGCGAAGACGAGTCCCGCCTCGCCGTTCCACGAAAACGCCACGCATTCGACAACCAGCGGATCCAAGACCCCGTCCACAATCCGCTTGTGGAAATATCCGGGAAGCGAAACCCCGTTCGGAGGCGTTATGTCCACGCGGGCGAATCCCGCCTTGAATCCGCCGTCGGCCAGCGCGGAAAACGCCGCCAGAACCGAAAGCGCCAACAGTTTTATCTTGTTCATTGTCATGCTCCTTTTTTCAGATCGATCAGAAATTTCACCGCACCGGCGGCAGCTTCCGCCACCGCGGCGTACGAAGCGATTGTCCGATGCGCGAGAAATCCAAACAGCTGCGGGAATGTAAGCGGAGTGGTGACCGCCAGCCACGCCATGACGATGAAGGCGTTGACCAGAAATATGAACACCCACGAAAACATCCTGCCGTAAAGTTTGATATCCGGCTGACGCTGCGTCAGCGTTTCGATCGTAAAGAGAACGTGAAACGCCCATGTGAATCCGACAAGAAACATCCACAGCGGCATAAACGGCAGCGGCCGCAGGAACGCGTAGGTGAGCAACGCCGCGACAACCACTATGAAAGTGTAGAACGGGAAGAAATACGGGGCGAGCGTGATAAGCAGATTGGACTTCGACAGCCGCACGCTCCCGCCTCCCGCGCCGACGCGCAGATCCGACGGTTTCGCCCCGAACAGCAGCCCCCAGAGCGCATGCGTCAGCTCATGCCCGAGCACGTACGCCCTTACCGGATGGGAAACCGCCATCCAGCACAGCGAAAAAGCCGCCACTCCGCCGAGCGCCGACATCGACTCCACGCTTATCCATCCCGACGCGCCGGAAGAGGCGAGAATGGAATCCAAAAGCGACATCACGACTCCGCAGCACGCGGGCAGCAGCGACAGCGCCGTCAGCAATCGGAAAAAACCGGCCATCACTCGTCGCCGAAGACAAACACCAGTTCGCCCGGAAACACGCGACGGTTCTGCCGGGCGATGGATTCCACAAAATCGGCATCGGTCCGGAAGCGGCGCTGATTCTCGGTAAGCTGGCTTATCTCACGCTTTTTTCCGTCGATTTTCGCCTGAAGTTCCGCATTCTGCGCTTTAAGCGCCTGCCCGCGGCGATAAGTCGGGTACACCATCACCAAACCGCCGATGACAATCATCGCCAGCAGCGTGATGGTGAAAAAATGCATAAACTTCTCTTTCGTGCCTGTACTCATTTACCGGACATTATACCAAAAAATACCGCTCATATCCCTTATGGCTTTTCATTTTTCGTCCCCACCTTTTGAAAAGGCTACCGAGCCCTTGGAGAGCCTTGCGCGATTTTCGCAGTCTCAAAGGGTTTTGTTCCGTATTTCCAAGTATCCGCTTCGAATCTCATCCTGAAAGCAACTCGAATTCCATTTGCAAGTCGCCGTTTCGCTCCCTGGCGCAATTCAGACCTCTCCATTTGCCGTGACGGATAAAGAGCCACCTCAGGCCGTCCGCGGTGGTCAAGAGCATCATCGGCTTTTCCGCTGGAACCGATTTTTCGCTTATTTCACTTCCAAAAACTCATATCACCCAATAAAACATGGCCCCTCATTGTTTTTAGGGGTAAAAAACTGGGGATATTCCAA
>JAFVZE010000268.1 GCA_017508315.1 Kiritimatiellia bacterium
CCTTCTTCGGCTTCAACAGACAGCGTTTCATCCTGCAGAATGAAAGTTCCGCTCAATCCTCCCCCCGATCCGGCGGCGGCGACAAGCACAGTCTCCTTCCAGACCGCCTCCTTGGTCGCGGTCAGGCAGGCGCCGTTTTTGACGACGATGCGCCGCGCCAAGGCAAGCGGCGAAACTTCCGCAGGAGAACCGACAGAGGTGTCCGCGACCGTCTTCGGACCGATATAAATGCCTGCGCCGCCGTCCAGCACGAGCGTTTTCGCATTCAGCCGCCCGTAGGTGGTTTTGTATTCGCTGCTGCCGCCGGGATAGGAGCGCATCACCAGCGCCGGCGCCTTCACGACAAGATTCGCACGCGAAAAATCGTTCGACGGATAATAGATCGACAATATAAGATTACCTTCCAACGTGAGCGTCAAGTCGTCCTTGAGCGGCGTCATCGATCCGGTGGGATACAGCTTATTCCAGTTTCCTCCCATGTATATGCGGTTGTGTCTGTTGTCGAGCGCGTCTGCGGCAGGCCCCTTCCATGTCTGCGATTCAGAAAGCCGGAAATAGTTTGCGCGTTTGAAGACGTAAATCCCCATCGACGTGCCGAGAAATTCGATTCCGCGTTCGCCGACGGTGATGTTTTTGTCGGCGTCCATATAGTGCGTCGTGGAACCGGATGCGGGAGTACGGATAATGCCGCAGATATCCATATCGTCACTGGAGCCGAGTCCGCCGTCCCATCTGCGGCTGAAACAGACGACCGAACCGTCCTTCCACGGTACGTTTCCGCCTTCGGTCGAATCGGGATAAGCGTAGAAGGTTTCCGGCAGCGGCCAGTAATAATTATTCCCCGCCGGATATTCTCTGGGATACAGATAGGGATGCAGCACACCGTTCAAGCCGCGGTAATAGCCGCGACCGTCTCTGACGAAGTCTCCGAAATCATCCGCCGTCAGCACGCGCACCGAAGCGCCATCGGCGGCGGTCAGCCTCGCCGCCTCGTTGAGCCGCGCATCCGGATGGATGAGAACGCTGCCCGCTTCGGCGTGAACCGTACCCGTAAACCGCGAGAGGTCTCCGTTAAGAACAGTCTCCGCGTCGGCTCTGCCGGCGGCAATAAGCCCAGAGCCGGCGACCGGCACCGATACGAGCGGCCCCGTAAAGGCGAGCTCGCCGCCTCCCGTCACGGTAATGCCGCCGCCGGCCGCCGTAAGCGTGCCTGAAAATTCAAGTCTGGCGTCAGGACCGATATCAATGTGAACCGGACGCGTAAATGTGACGTCTGCGGAAATGACTGACGTGCCGTTTGAAACGCAGAGTTCGCTGAGCGCGTAATCGAACTTCTTGCCGCCGACAGTCGCTCCGTCAAGCAGAATAACCTTCGGAGCGACCGTGGCGTCGTCAAATACGGACGGAGCGCCGGGAGATGAAAGAAATCCGACATGCGGATTTTTGCCTCCGATCGTCAAGGGAGCCACTCCCGTCGCCTCATCAAATCCGTTGAGCGTCAGCGACCGCGCCCCGAGATGCGGATTATACCATGTGCCGTCATCCTGTTTTACAAGCGCAATTCGCGCACCCTTATTGACAATCACATCGACATTGGAAAGATCGTTGCTGGCCGTCATTGAAACCGTGATGCGACCGTCGAGCGTCCAGATGAGATCGTTCGTCGCCGCGATGCAGGCGCGCGAATAGATATTCTCTTTCCACGTATCGTCGCATCCAAGCGCAAAATAGGCGTAAGCGGTACCTTCGGCAGGACCGCGCCAGGTCTGAGACTCGCCGAGCCGGACGCGGACTGAGCGCGACGAATTGCCGAACTTGATCATATTGTTGGCCGCCATCGTGACACCGCCGCCGCCGATTGTCATAACACCGGTGCCGTCGCACCATGGTCCGACAATCGAGGTATTGACATTCGTCGCGGCAATGGTCCAAGAATATGGAAAGAACAATGCTCCCAGCTGAACATTCGCTCCGGAAAGTCGGGTCGTTCGCATCTCCCAGCCACTTTCATTTTTCACTTGACTGTGCGTGACTTTCGTTCCGTCTTCCGTAAAGAATTGCCATCCATTCGCCTGACTGCTGATATCACTAAGATAAACTTTTCGCTCGCTTTCAGCATGAGCGAGCGAAAGCATGCAAAGCAAAATTCCACCGACTAATCTTATTTTCACGACCGACTCCTCCATGTTTATGACTCACGCTCCCCGACCATCCCGATCAAGGAGAAGCAAGCGCACCATTTGTAAGATATCATAAAACCAAGATTTGAGTCAACACGAAACCTTGATATATTTACAATAAATTACCCCCCCCCCAACTTTTTAGCAAATTACCAAAAATACCCACGCTTTTAATGTCGCTCCGAGTCGCTCTGCCCCTTCGCTTGAGCGCCACAACTGCCGCGCATACCTACCAAAACCTAAAATCACGAAAATCCCTAAGGTTTTTGGGGTCCCACGATTCCTTTTGGGCCCTGCGCGATTTTATAGCATCCTGCGGGGAACTTAAAGTAAAAGGCATGAATACAATCAGAAAAACATTTTCGCGAGCGCGAGCATTCCCTGCTTCCACGGAACGCGGTGGGAGACTCCCGACTTGCCGACGAACTCTGAGAGGTGTTCAACGTACCATTCGTAGTTCCTGACGAGCGCCTGCTTGTTGGAATAACGCGGAGCGTAACCGAGGAGCTTCTCCGCCTTTTCGATTGAGACGAAACTGTCGGTGGAGGCGGTCTCGTACACCCACGGATAGAGCGGCGAGAGGTGCAGTTTCTCGAGAATGCGCAGAATGAACACGAGAGGCGCCACCGGCATTCCTTTGATCTTCTTGCCGTGACCGGCGCGGTCGAGGACGGCCTGATAGTCCTCCTTCATGGTCGTAAATTCCTTCGCGCCGATGTTGAACTCGGTGTTGACGACATCCTTCGGATATGTCATCGCGTTCCAGATGGCGTGATCGAGATCGTCCACGTCCATGAGCTGGTAGCGGTTGTCGCCGCTGCCGATCATGGGGAAACCGTGTCCGGTGTACGCCCAGTCGTAGAAGAGCGCGAAGACGCCGAGGCGTTCGGGACCGATGAAACTTTTGGGACGGATGATGGAGACGCAGTAGCCGTCCCCGATCGCTTCGCGGCAGATGTTCTCGGCGTCGATCTTCGCCTGCCCGTAGGGTCCGACGCCGACGAGCGGATCGGTTTCATAAATCGGATGTTTCTTAGGAACGCCGTAGACCGCGGTCGACGAAATCTGAATCATACGATCGAGCTTGAACTTGCGCGCCGCATTGAGAACATTGCGGCAGCCGTCGACTTCGGTCGTGAAAATATCCTCTTCGCTGTAAAGCGGCAGAGCCGCCGCGCAGTGAACGACGACATCGCAGCCTTCGGTTATCTTCTCGACCGCCGGAATGTCGCGCACGTCTCCGAGCGTGAACTTGAGCCACGGTTCGTTTTTTTCGGGATAATCAAAATCCGCGATATCGAGAACGCGGATCTCCTCGACGCCCTTCGCCCGCAGAAAACGGATGAGGTTGATGCCGAGGAAGCCGCTGCCGCCTGTAACGAGAACTTTCATGCCGCTGATTATATCAAATTTGCCGCGCCAATAGGCGACACTTCTCGAACGACCTCCCGCCAGGATCGCCTCATCGCCGGTAAAACGCGGCGATTTGCTATAATGTGCACATGGAAGCGCCAGCCCCTAGATTCGAGATTCTGCTCGCGGATGACGAACGCGTCATCAGGAATTCGCTCCGCGCGATGCTCGAAGCGAACGGCTATTCGGTCCGATCGGCAGCCGACGGCAGAGAGGTCGTCGAACTGCACCGTAAAAAACGTCCGGACCTCATTCTTCTTGATGTCATGATGCCGGTTCTGGACGGCTACGCCGCCTGCCGCGAAATCAGAAAAACCGACTCTTCCACTCCGGTCATCTTCCTTACCGCCCTCGATTCCGACATCGACGAACTTCGCGGCCTGCATTCAGGCGCCGACTCGTTCACGCCAAAAACCGTATCGCAGGATGTGCTGCTGGCGAGAATCGCCGCCGCCATCCGCCGCCATCGGCGGGAAGAACCGCGCGGTGACTTCATTTTCGCCGGCTGGCGGGTAAAACCGGAGAGCTGCGCCATGTACGGCTCCGACGGGACGGAAGTGACGCTGACCGAGCGGGAGATCGCCCTCTTGCGTTTTTTCGCCATGCATCCCGGCGAAGTCTGCTCCCGAGATTTTCTGTGCACAAAACTGTGGGGACGCGACTTCAACGGCACCGATAACGCTCTCACGGTCGCGATCGGCAGACTCAGGGAGAAATTGGGAGCCGACGGCGGCGTTATCGAAGCGCTCCGCGGCATCGGCTACCTTTATCGCAGCTGATATTTCACCAATCTTTCTCCAATACGACAACTGCAATGTGATGAACCAATTTAATAATGACATAGTTTGCAAACTGTGTCCATGGAAACAACCAACAAAGTGCCGAGTAAAAAAAAAACAGGCGTGAGGGGGCTATCCCGCTTGTTCTCTACGCGCCCAGACTATTCGCCATTTTGCCGAGCGCCACAGTACTCTTGTGAAGGCGTTTGGACAGACGGCGACTTACGCCGGTTGCTCCGTCTAAATTCGTTTCAATCAGTTTTCTTTTCTTCCCTTCATTGTCTGGTTACTGAACTGCTATTTCATCCTTAAAACGCCGTTATTGTACGCTTTTCCCCTCCACACACAACCGTTGCGGTCATAAACAACCAACCGCTGACCGCCAACCACCAAACAGGTGAAAAAGCCGGCCGCCATAGGTACTGCGACCGGCATTGTAAAAATTTCAGAAATTATCGGCCTCAAGCTGGAAGTACGCCTTGGGATGGGCGCAGACCGGGCACAGTTCGGGAGCGGATTCGCCCTCGACGATCGCGCCGCAGTTGCGGCACTGCCAGCGGTTCTCGCCGACGCGCGTCCAGACCTCGCCCTTCTCGATGTTCTCAAGAAGCTTGCGATAACGCTTTTCGTGGTTGGCCTCGACCTCGGCGACTTTCGCGAAGAGTGCTGAAAGAGTTTCAAAGCCCTCTTCCTTGGCCTCTTCAGACATGCGCTTGTACATCTCGGTCCATTCCTCGTGCTCGCCGGCGGCCGCGGCGAGAAGATTGGCCTTCGTGTCGCCGATTCCGTCAAGCGCCTTGAACCAGAGCTTGGCGTGCTCTTTCTCGTTGAGGGCCGTCTCCTGGAAGATGGCCGCGATCTGCTCGTAGCCTTCCTTCTTGGCCTTGGAAGCGAAGTAGTCGTACTTGTTGCGCGCCTGCGATTCGCCGGCGAAAGCGTACCACAGATTCTTTTCGGTCTTACTGCCTTTGAGTTCCATTTTTTACCTCCTTTGTCTAAGGATCAGTTTTTCATCTGCGGGAATAATACCACATCTCGGATTCCGTCGCAACCGGTCAGCAGCATCACAAGACGGTCGATGCCGATGCCGAGCCCTCCCGTCGGAGGCATTCCGCACTCAAGCGCGGAAATGAAATCCTCGTCGATCTTCTCGGTGTCCTCGCCGGCCTGATGCTCAAGCGCCCTGCGCTGTTCGAGCGGATCGTTCTGCTCGGTGTAGCCCGGGCAGAGTTCGCGACCGCCGACGACGAACTCGAACACGTCCACGAGCGCCGGATCGTCTTTGCACGTCTTCGCCAGCGGCACGAATTCGTGCGGCAGACGCGTCACGAACGTCGGCTGGCGCAGATTCTTTTCGATAAGCTTGTCGTAGACCTCGTGCGTGAGCATGAGCGAATCGCCGATGTCGTCAAGCTCGAGATTGGTCTCCTTCTCGCGTCCCATGGCTTTGGCTTTTTCAAGCTGAGCTTCGAAGGAAAGCTCGAACCAGTCATCGCCCATGAGTTCCCTGACGAGATCCTTGTAAGCCACGCGACGGTAGGGAGGATTGAAGTTGATGATTTCCCTGCGCTCGCCGTATTCGATCTCGCGGGTGCCGACGACCGTATCGCAAAGATGCGGAATAAGCCCCTCAATGATCGCCTCCATCGAAGTACGATCGCCGTACGCCTCGTACACCTCGAGAACCGTGAACTCCGGATTGTGGCTGCGGTCGATGCCCTCGTTGCGGAAATCCTTGCCGAGCTCGAAAACCTTGTTCATGCCGCCGACCAGAAGCCGCTTGAGATACAGCTCGGGGGCGATGCGCAGAACCATCTTCTGGTCGAGCGCGTTGAAATGCGTCTCAAAAGGCTTCGCCGCCGCGCCGCCGGCCTGCGACTGCAGAATCGGCGTTTCCACCTCGTGAAAGCCTTTCGACCACAGATATTTGCGCGTCTCCTTGAGAATGTCGGAGCGCATGAAGAAGCGGTTGCGGGACTCGTCGTTGGTCATGAGATCGACATAGCGGCGGCGGTAGCATTCCTCCTGGTCGGCAAGACCGTGGAACTTCTCCGGCGGCTGTTCAAGCGCCTTGGCGAGCATCGTCCATTCCTTGACGACAAGCGACTTCTCGCCCTTCTGCGTCGTGAAAAGCGTACCTTCCGCTCCGATGATGTCGCCGAGATTCAAAAGCTTGAACGCGGCGAACGCGGTCTCGGAAAGTTCGTCCCGCTTGAAAATGAGCTGGAATTTGTCCGTGCCGTCGTTCAAGGTCGCGAAATTCATCTTGCCCATGCGACGGATCATCATCAGCCGCCCGGCCAGACGCACGCTTTTGCCTTCTTCAAACTCCGCACGGACCTTCTTGAGCTCGTCGTGTTCGTACTTGCAGCCGTAGGGCTCGTAGCCCATTGAGCCGAGCGCCTCCATCGAACGGAGGCGCTGTTCACGGTATTCGTTTGTCTCTGCCATATTGAGTTTATTCCCCGAATACGCAATCAAGCGCGTCGGAAATCATATCGACGGCCTCTTCGAGATCGTCTTCCTTGAGAACGAGCGGCGGCAGGAAGCGCACGACGTTGCCGCCGGCGGTAAGCGCCAGAAGTCCCTGGGCCTTGAGAGCTTCGACGACTTCCTTGGGATCGCCGTCGACCACCAGTCCGAGCATCATGCCCTTGCCGCGCACTTCGAGAAGTTTGTCGTATTTGTCGACGAAACCCTGAAGCGCTTCCCTGAAGAGATTGCCCACCTCGGCGGCCTTGGCGAGCAGGCCCTCGGACTCGATAACGTCGATCACCGCGAGCGCCGCCGCCGCCGCGACGGGATTGCCGCCGAAGGTCGAGGCGTGGGAAGAAACGGTGAAGACATCGGCGAATTTGGCGTTGGAGACGAGCGCTCCCATGGGAATGCCGTCTGCGAGCGCCTTGGCGCAGGTGAAGAGATCGGGCTTGACGCCGTAGCCCTGCCATGCGAACCAGGTGCCGGTGCGGCCCATGCCCGCCTGCACTTCGTCGCAGATCATGACGAGGTTCTTCTCGTCGCAGAGAGCGCGCACGCCCTTCATGAACTCCTCCGTCGCGGGCGTGACGCCGCCCTCGCCCTGCACGGCTTCGAGCATGATCGCGACAGTCTTGTCGTTCACCGCGGCCTTTACGGATTCAAGGTCGTTGAAATCGGCGTAGGCGAACCCGACGGGAAGCGGATCGTAACCTTCCTGGCACCACGCCTGCGCGGTCGCCGCGACCGTGGCGAGAGTGCGGCCGTGAAAGCCCTGACGCATCGTCACCACCTCGTAACGTCCGCCGTTCTGCGAGCCCCACTTGCGGGCGAGTTTGATCGCCGCTTCGTTGGCTTCGGCGCCGGAATTGCAGAAGAACACCTTGCCGTCCAGACCGGAGATATCTACAAGCTTCGAGGCGAGTTTGACGGCCGGAACGTTGATGAAGAGATTCGAGCAGTGGGTCATGGCCTTGGCCTGCTCCTGAATCGCCGCAACGACGGCGGGGTGCGAATATCCGACATTGTGCACGCCGATGCCGGACGTGAAATCATAAAGTGACAACCCGTCGACGTCACGCACCGTGACTCCCTTCCCCGATGAAAGCACTACGCTGGGACTGTAGGTGGGCATTACCTTCGACTGATAAAGCCCTGCGATTTCCTGGGTCTTGTTGCTCATTGCGTTATCTCCGTTCCCACGCCTTCTCGCGTGAATATTTCAAGTAAAAGCGAATGCGCCATCCGTCCGTCGACGAGATGGACTTTTTTGACTCCCTGACGTATCGCGTCTTCGCAGCTTTCTATCTTCGGAAGCATGCCGCCGGAAATCGTGCCGTCGGCCTTCAGCATCGCGACCGCGTCGAGATGCAGCGTCGAAAGCAGAGTCGTCGGGTCTTCGGGATTCTTCAAAAGCCCCGGCACGTCGCTTACGAGCGCGAATTTGCGGACCTTCAGAGCTTTGGCGAGCGCGGCGGCGGCATAGTCGGCGTTGATGTTGTAGAGGTGGCCGTCGTCGGCGCCGGTTCCGAGCGGGGTCACCACCGGAATGATGCCGGCATCGAGCATTTCGACGACCGCGCGGGCCTTGACGTCAACCACTTCGCCGACATATCCGCGGTCGGGAGAGGCGATCTTGCGGGCCGAGAAAAGCCAATTTCCGTGCAACGGCTTGGCGTTCGCGCCCTTCGAACACAATCTCGAAACCAGATCCGGGTTCACGACGTTGTTGAGCGTCTTGCGGACGATCTCCATCGTCTCTTCGTCCGTGACGCGCAACCCGTCGACGAACTTCGGTTCGTGTCCGCTCATCTTTATGGCCTTGGAAATCGCTTTCCCGCCGCCGTGAACGATCACCACCTTCATCCCGACGGCATCCATAAAGGCGATATCGTCCATCAGGAGGTCGAGATTTTCCTCGACCTCCATCACGCTGCCGCCGACCTTCACCAGAACCGCAGAACCTCTGAAATCCTGAACATACGGCAAGGCTTCGGTCAGAACCGCAGCCTTCGCTTGAGCTGTATCTATTCTTTCCATTGAACGAATATTATATCAAAAATTGATCAACAATACCCCAGGGTATCTTCAGAACCGGCATTCGTTTTACCGCCTCCTTTACCGGAATGTTTCGACTTTGACGGTAAGATTGCTGCGGGAGACGACCTTAATGTCCGCACCGCATTCGACCGGCCGATCGGCGACGGCATCCCATTCGGAGTCGCCGATGACGACCCGTCCGGCGTTGGGCGGATTTATGGCCGCCACCACCCTGCCGCTGCGGCCTACATATTCGTCGGCGAGTTTAGCCTCCTCCCTGTCGCCGGCGAAAACGCTTTTCAGCCACCGGCGGAGCAATACGAGATAAAGCACGGACAGCGCCGAAAACGCCGCAAGCTGCCAATTCACCGTAAAGGCTTCGCCGAAGACAAACCGTCCGATGCCGACGCTCATAGCGGCGAGTCCGAAGAAGAACACGACAAAACCGGGTGCCGCCAACTCCAGAAGCATGAGCGCCATTCCCGCGTACATCCACAGCCAAGCGTTCGAAATCATGATATCGTCCTTTCGTGCAACTGTTCAGTTTTCCGTCCATTATACCATATTCGCGGCAAATCCGATCGAGTTCGCACGTCCGCTCCCATCCGCCTCAGGGAACGACCCGGTAGCCGACACCCCTGACGGTCTCGAGATGGCTCGCCCACCGGCCGAGCTTACGGCGCAGTCCTGCGATCTGCACGTCAATCGTGCGATCGCCATCGCCGGTCCCGCCGGCGATGGCGGAGAGCTGCCTTCGCGTGTACACTCTCGCGGGATGGGCGGCAAACTGAGAAAGAAAGCTGAATTCCGTCTTCGACAAGGTCAGCACCGCGCCGTCGAGAGTCGCCGATCCCGCCGCGGCATCGACCCGCAGGCCGTCAAGTTCGCAGACCGAAGATGTGCGGTCCATCCTGCGGAGCAGGGCGTTGACGCGCGCCGTCAGTTCCGAGCGGGAAAACGGCTTGGTCACGTAATCGTCGGCGCCCGCGTCCAAACCGGCGACGACATCCTCGGTTTCCGATTTTGCCGTCAGCATGATTATTCCGAGTTCGGACATCCCGAATCGCCGGCGAAGACGGCGGCACACTTCGATTCCGTCCAGCCCCGGAAGCATTATGTCGAGAAGCAGGACATCCGGCCGTTCGCCGAGCACCGTTTCAATCCCCTCGTCGCCGCGGGACGAACAGACCACCCGACTGAAACCGGCCGAAGCGAGCGTCATGCGCAAAAGATTGCGGATGGTCTCGTCATCCTCGACAATCGCTATTTTCGAGGCGGACTGCGGCATAATCTTCAGTCCTTCGGAAGCGAATCGAGAATCGCCAGCACCTCGTCGCCCTTCTCAAGCGAAAGGTCGAGCTGGAAACAGAGCCTCGGAGTGAACTTGAGCCTTACTTCGCGGTTTATTATCTGCTGAAAACGCTTGGCATGGTGCTTGAGATGCTGCAACGCCGTCTCTTTCAGCCGGTCGTCGCCGAACACCGATATCCTGACCGTCGCGTCGCGCAGATCCTTGCCGCACTTGACGTCGGTTACGGTGATGAGTCCGGGAGACACGCTGTCCCCCTGCAGAACCGTGAACATCGACTCCGCGATCACCCGCTTCAGCAGCGAGTTTATTCTCTCTAATCTGTCTACTGCCATAACGCGCACATTATATCAAAAAGTCCACCGGCGGTGATTTGAATAAAAATCGCCGCAAATGATATAATACCCGGCGGTGAAAGAAAAATTGAAAGCAACCGTCAAGGCGTGGCCGATAATCACTCTGATTACGGTCGCGCTGTGCTTCCTGACCCAGGAGACCGCAAAACTGTTCGGCGTCGAACTTCCCGAACAGGCCAATCTGGAAATCGTCAGGCGCATGGCGGGATGGAACTGGAACTTCGCGTTTCTCGTCTTGCAGATCATCGTCATCCTACCGGCGGTCGAAGAGCTTATCTTCCGCCTGCCGACAAGGTTCGCGCGCAAATGGAAGGTCCAGTTCCGATCCGTTTTCGCGGCGGCGCTCTCGGCGCTGTTCTCGGCCGCGCATTACATCGCGCAACCCTTCCCTGACTCCGCATTCATCGCGCTTTTCGTCTTCGGCCTTGCGCAATGCCGGCTCTACAGAAAGACGGAATCGATCTTCTGCCCGATGCTGAACCACGCGCTTTTCAACCTGACCAATCTCGTACTGCTCTTCGTGCTGCCCGGCGCTTAAACAAACTTGTAGATCGCCTTGGCGACTCCGTCTTCGTCGTTAGTGCCGGTAATGTAATCGGCGGAAGCTTTCACTTCCGCGACCGCGTTTTCCATCGCAACCCCTATTCCCGCCGCTTTGATCATCGTCAGATCGTTCAACCCGTCGCCCAGCGACATGCAGTTTTCAATCCCGCAGCCGAGATGCTCGGCGAAACGGGCGAGCGAACTGCCCTTGTGGGCGGAAGGATTGTTGAACTCGAGATCGTTCCATGTCGAACTGGTGACTTTTATCTCCGGAAAACGAGACGCCATCTCTTTTCCGACAGCCTGCAATTCTTTCTTTTCCGGGTCGTCGTTGCGTGAAAAGAGCATCACCTTCTGAACGTCGCCCTCCGCCGCCGTATCGAGAAGATGGCGTTTCAGATCCGCAACCGGCCTGCGGAATTCGCGCACCATCTTAAGGTAGTGCTCGTCGGTCGCGTAGCCCTGCGCCTTGTTCTGCAGCGCCGCGCTCATCCATCCCCAGTTGTTGCGGTAGCAGTCGTAGATGACGTCGAAGCCGTCGAGCATTTCCATGATCTCGACGGCCCGGGCGAGCGGAATTTCCTCGCGGACGATCGCCTCATCCCGCTCCCGGTCGTAGACCTGCGCCCCGTTGACGGTTATCGCGTAGCGGACGAACGGCAGTTCGCGCACCGCCTCGGGCATCATGCCGAAGAACCTTCCGGTCGTCGGCACGATGTGAACGCCTTTGGCCGCCGCGTACTCGAGCGCCTCGACGTTGCCCCGGCTCAGACGCTTTTGCGAATCGAGCAGGGTGCCGTCGAGGTCGAGCGCGATTATGCGGATATCACGCATTGTAGGTGGAAGCGGAGACATTGCCGCCGCGACCGGTCCAGTTGGTGTGGAAGAATTCGCCGCGCGGCTTGTCGAGTCTCTCGTAGGTGTGGGCGCCGAAGTAGTCGCGCTGCGCCTGCAGGAGGTTCGCCGGCAGACGCTCGGTCGTGTAGCCGTCGAAGTAGGAAAGCGCGCTCGTCATCGTGGGCGCGGGAATTCCGTACTTGAGCGCCGCGGAGGCGACTTCGCGCCATGCCGGAACGAGCTTTTCGACCGTCTCCTTGAAATACGGATCCAAAAGGAGGTTCGAAAGCGCCGGATCCTTGTCGTAGGCTTCCTTGATCTTGCCGAGGAACACGCTGCGGATGATGCAGCCGCCGCGCCACATGAGCGCGATGCCGCCGTAGTTCAGGTTCCAGCCGTAGGTCTTCGCCGCCGTGCGCATGAGCGTGTAGCCCTGGGCGTAGGAGACGATCTTCGAGGCGTAGAGCGCCTGACGGATCGCTTCGATGAATTTAGCCTTGTCGCCGGTGAATTCCGGAATCTTGCGTCCGTAGGCCTTGGCGGCGACGACGCGGTCGTCCTTCATCGCCGAAAGGCAGCGCGCGAACACCGCTTCGCCGATGAGCGTCAGCGGCACGCCTTCGTCGAGCGCGGCGATACCTGTCCACTTGCCGGTCCCCTTCTGTCCGGCGGTATCGAGAATGTTCTCCACGAGCGCGGAGCCGTCGGCGTCCTTGTAGGCGAGGATGTCGCGGGTGATTTCGATGAGGTAGCTGTCGAGCTCCGTCTCGTTCCAGGCCTTGAAGACCTCGTGCATCTCGTCGTCGGACATCTTCAGGAGATCGCGCATGAGCTGGTAACTCTCGCAGATGAGCTGCATGTCGCCGTATTCGATGCCGTTGTGGACCATCTTGACGAAGTGCCCCGCGCCGTTTTCGCCGACCCAGTCGCAGCAGGGGCTGCCGTCCTCGACCTTGGCGCAGATCGCCTGAAAGATGTCTTTCACGTACGGCCAGGCCGCGGGCGAGCCGCCGGGCATCATCGAAGGACCTTTGAGCGCCCCTTCTTCGCCGCCGGAAACGCCGGTGCCGACATAGAGAAGCCCCTTCGACTCGACATACTTCGTGCGGCGGATCGTATCCGGGAAGTGGGAGTTGCCGCCGTCGATGATGATGTCGCCAGGCTCGAGAACTTCGAGCAGCTGCTCGATCATGCCGTCGACCGCCGCACCGGCCTTGACCATCATGAAGACCTTGCGCGGTTTTTCGAGATTGTCGACGAGTTCCCGCATCGACTTCGCGCCGATTATGTTTCTGCCCTTGGCGCGTCCGTTCACGAACGTCTCCACCTTTTCGACCGTGCGGTTGTAGACGGCG
>JAFVZE010000033.1 GCA_017508315.1 Kiritimatiellia bacterium
GAAAATATGAAAATGCAGGATGTCGGGCCAAACGGTCAAAGCCGTATTGTATTTTTGGATTATCTGCGCGTAATAGCCTGTTTTATGGTTTTATTGGCGCATTGTTGCGAACCGTTTTATTTTTCGGAGGATGGAGGATGTCTGCTCGAAAATTCCGGCGATGCGTTTTGGCTCGCCGTATTCGTCTCGGCGTGTGTAGCATGTGTTCCGTTGTTTGTGATGGCCTCAAGTTATCTGCTCTTCCCAGTCACACGGTCCGCCGGAGATTTTCTCAAGCATCGGTTTTTGCGCATACTGCTTCCTTTTTTCGTGTGGTCGTGCATCTACTGCGCATTTTCAGGCGGCGGATGGCGTGAATTGTTTTTCAACTTTCCGATGTGCGGCGCGCACATGTGGTTCGTCCCGATGCTTGCGGGGCTGTATCTCGTGATGCCGCTCTTGTCGCCCTGGGCCGAACGGGTTACCGCGAAGGAGACGAGATGGTGGATAGCGCTATGGCTGGTCACCACCTCTTTTCCGTTCGTCAGAAAGATCGCGGCGATGGCGGTCGGCGGGGTCGGCGGCGGTTCGGAGCCGTTTCTCTGGGGAGAATGTCTGTGGAATGAGTTTGGCGGCTTTCATTATGTAAGCGGATTCATGGGATATGTGCTCGTCGGTTTTTACATCCGCAAATTCACGCCGCAATTGTCATGGAAGCGGACGTTGCAGATATCTCTTCCGCTTTGGGTCTCGGGATGGCTGTTCAACTGTGCGGTTTTTCTGTGCCGGATTCCGAGTGCGAGCGGCTGGCCGGTGAAAGGTCCGCTTTCTCTGGCGCTGGATCTTGAGCTTGGATGGCGTACCTGCACTACGGGCGTTGCCATGACGGCGATAGCGGCCTTTCTCGTGATCCGCAAATTCACGGCTGACGGCTGGTTTTACCGCCGGGTCATCAAGCCGCTTGCATCTGCAAGCTACGGAACGTATCTCGTTCATATGCTGGTCCTTCCCGCGGTGCTGGGATGGTTCAGGCCGCATTGCTGCACGCCGGTTGCAATGGTTCTGGGAGGAATTTCTTCATTTGTCCTTTCAAGTGCCATTAGCATGATTCTTCAGCGCATTCCCAAAATCGGACGCATTCTCTCGCCCGGTCATCAGGTTGCCCGCCAATATTTGATATAATATCGACCATGAAATGGACCAAAACGCTTATCCAGACCCTGCGCGACAATCCGCAGGACGCTGAAATCGATTCTCACAAGCTCCTGATGCGCGCGGGCATCTGCCGCAAGACCGCCGCGGGGCTTTTCACGTTCATGCCGCTCGGGATGCGCTCGCTCAAGAAAATCGAACAGATCGTGCGCGAGGAGATGGACGCGGCCGGCGCGAGCGAAATCCTCATGCCGGCGCTGCAGCCGTCCGAACTCTGGCGCAAGACCGGCCGCTGGGACGCGATGGGCGCGAACATGTTCCGCCTCAAGGACCGCGCCGAGCGCGACATGGCTATGGGTCCGACCGCGGAAGAGGAAGTGACCGATCTCATGACCAACATCATTTCCTCCTACCGTCAGCTGCCGCTCAACGTCTACCAGATCCAGACGAAATTCCGCGACGAGACGCGTCCGCGCTTCGGGCTGATGCGTTCGAAGGAATTCATCATGAAGGACGGCTACAGCTTCGACGTCGATGCGGAAGCGGCCGATAAAACGTATTGGACGATGTACCGCGCCTACGAGCGCATTTTCGCGCGCTGCGGACTGAAGGCGACGCCGGTGCAGGCCGACGGCGGCGACATGGGGGATTCAATGACGCACGAATTCCACGCGCTCGCCGACGCGGGAGAAGACGCGATCGCTTTCTGCGACGGCTGCGGCTACGCCGCCAACACGGAAAAGGCCGAACGCGTGTGCAATCCCGTTTTCGGGAAGGTCGACGCTCCCGTCGAGGAGGTGCACACTCCGAACGCGAAGACCATCGACCAGGTCGCCGCGTTCATGGGGCTCGACGGCAGCGCGTTCGTCAAGTCGCTCGTGTACCTTGCCGACGGCGAACCGGTTATGGTCTGCGTTCCGGGCGACCGCGACGTCAACGAGGTGAAGCTCAGGCGCTATCTCGGCGCGAAAAGCGTGACGCTGGCCGATTACGCGCTCGTGCGCGACGTGAGCGGGGCGGGGGTCGGTTCGGTGGGGCCGGTGAAACCGCTCAAGGCCGATGTGCGCATAGTCGCCGATATCGGGCTGAAAGGCGCTTCGGGCTGCATCGTCGGCGCCAACAAGGACGATTATCATCTCAAGAACGTCGATCTCGACCGCGACGCGAAGATCGCCGGCTACGCCGATCTCGTCATTGTCCGCGAAGGCGACGTCTGCGCCAAGTGCGGCAAGAAGATCACCATCCGCCGCGGCATTGAAGTCGGGCAGGTTTTCAAGCTCGGAACCAAGTACACCAAGGCTTTCAACACCGTCTACAAGGACGAGAACGCCGCCGAAACGCTCTGCGTCATGGGCTGCTACGGCGTCGGAGTCTCGCGCACTCTGCAGGCGGTCATCGAACAGAGCCACGACAAAGACGGCATCATCTGGCCTTCGTCGGTCGCGCCGTACCAGGTGGTCATCGAAAACCTCGATCCGTCGGTGGAGGAAGTGACGAAAGTCGCCGATGAACTCGAGGCGGAGCTTGTCAGGCGCGGAGTCGACGTCATCGTCGACGACCGTGAAGAGCGCCCGGGAGTCAAATTCAAGGACGCAGATCTCATCGGCTTCCCCGTGCGCGTCGTGGTCGGCGCGAAGGGGCTCGCCGGCGGCGGCGTGGAAGTGAAGCGCCGCGACGAAGACAAGTCAAAGACGCGTATCGTTCCCGTCGCCGATGCGGCGGCGGAAATCGTGCGTTCGCTCTGACCGGGCATAAGCGGGGAGACGGACAAATGACGGATGAGAACGGCGGAAATTACAAATGGGGGGCGCTTGCGCTCCTTTGTGCGGCCTGCTTCCTGCAGCAGGGGATGCGCCAGATATTTCCGCCGCTCGCCTCTTCCATCGGCGACGGATTCGGCGCGTCGGCCGCGTTCCGCGGCTCGGTGATGGGCGTATTCACGCTCGTCTACGCGCTCGCCGTTCCTTTTTCCGGGATGGCCGGGGATTTCCTGAGCCGCAAGAAGATCGTCATCTTCGCGCTCGCCGTTTTCTCGCTCGGCGTTCTGGGCGCTGGCTGGGCGACGGGGATTCTCGGGATAATGCTCATGTACGGGGCGGTGAACGGTTTCGGGCAGAGCTTTTTCTATCCGGCGGCGACATCGCTCGTGCAGCAGCTCCACAGCGAGCGCAAGGCGACGGCGCTTTCGATCCTCCAGATCGCGCTGTATTCGGGAATCGTTCTTTTCTCCTTCGCTTCCGGCAAGATGCTCGATGTCTGCGGGAACTGGCGCGTTCCGTTCAGGGTTTTCGGAATCGCCGGCGTGGTCTGGGCGCTTGTGCTCGTGTTTCTGCTCCGCGACACTAAGCCGGTTCGGGGACCCGTCGCGGAAAAGCCGCGCTTCGCCGACGCGCTCAGGGCGGTATTTTCGAAACCGTCGGCGATACTGCTGGCGTTGGGACTGGGGATGCAGATATTCGTGGATGTGGGTTTCAAGATGTGGATGCCCACCTATCTCAAAGAGACGTTTCCGGGGATGGGGGCGGCGTCATACGGTCTGCACGCCGTTCTCTGGCATTATCTCGGAGCGTTCGCGGGCGTGGTCGTCGGCAGCCGCATCGCCGACCGTTTGGTCCGCGTGCGCCACGGCATCCGCATGGAGATGAACATCGCCGGGCTGGTTCTCGGAGCTCCGTTCATTCTCTGGATGTCCGAGGCCGGCACCTTCCGGGCGGTCTGTGCGGCGATGGGGCTTTTCGGATTTTTCCGCGGCGTCTACGATTCCAACCAGTTCGCCTCGATTTTCGATGTCATCGCTCCGCGCTACCGCGCTTCGGCGATGGGAGTCGTGCTCGCTTTCGCTTTCGCCTTCGGAGCCGTCGCTCCGGTGGTGCTCGGGATGGTTAAAGACTCTTTCTCGATGAGCGCGGGGCTTTCGTCGCTCTGCGTGTTCTTTCTGCTGGGGGCCGCGCTCATCGCCGTGGCAAGGTACCGATTCCTTGAACGCGATTACGAAGGTTAGGGAATATGATCGCGCTTCTCTCTTCGATCGTCTACTGCTATGTCGGATGTTCGTCCGGCTCGCCGGACAAAGAGTCGCTCAACGTTCTTGAATGCGATACCGAAACCGGTGCGGCGAAAATCGTTCAGACGGTGAAGGGATTTCAGGGAACGACTTATTTTCAGGTCTGCGGGGAGCGGCTTTACACCGTGTTTTCGGAAATGCGCGAAGGGAAGAAGCGCTCTTGCGCGGCGCGGTTTCCGATCGGCGCGCAGGGGAGGCTCGGTGAAATGCGTCGACTCGCAGAACTTCCCTGCGAAGCTCCTTGCCATGTCGCGCTTTCGCCGGACGGAAAGCTTTTCGCCTTTGCCGCCTACGGCTCGGCGACGGTGGGCGTGTTGCCGGTGGACGGCGGTGAGGTGCGCTCGTTCGTGCTGCCGGATGCGGGGATGGGCAATTTCCCCGGCCGCCAGAAGAAGGCGTACGCGCATTACGCGTTCTTCACGCCCGACGCTGCAAGGGTCGGGTTCGTCGATCTCGGATGCGACAGGATCCACTTCTTCGATCCCGCGACGATGGAGCGCGATGAAAAAATGACCGTCCGCGCCGATTGCGGCGACGGGCCCAGGCACTGCGTCTGGTCGAAGGACGGAAAGTTTCTTTTTCTCTTGAACGAGCTTTCCAATTCCGTCATGTCGTTCGGTTTCGACGGCAGATCGTTCCGCCGCGTCGGCAAGTGGACGACGCTTCCCGGCGGGTTCAAAGGCTTCTCCAAGGCCGCGGCGATCAAACTTACCGGAGACGGAAAGATTCTCATGGCGTCCAACCGCGGGTGCGATTCGATCGCGTTTTTTGCTGTCGACTCCGGAAGCGGCAGACTGGAAATGCGCAATATCGCCATGCTCAAAGGACCGTTCCCGCGCGATTTCGAGCTGGTGCCCGGCGAGAAGTTCATGGTCGTCGGGCACAAGCGCGGCAACGAAATCCAGGTCTACCGTTTCGACCGCGCCGCCTGCACGCTCGAAGCGGTCGGCGCGCCGCTCAAGGCGTGGATGCCGCTCTGCTTCAAGTTCGGGAAATATGACGGCGGAGTTTTCTGACCGGAGTTCACGTGCCGGTGAACGCGCTGGACGTGCCGGTTGTTTTCCTCGCGGTACTGTTTCATGGTCATGCCCGTGCGTCTGAAGAAAAACCGCTTCGGAAAGGTTTCGGAACTGTAGCCGCAGAAGTTTATCACGGCGGATATCTTCATCGACGTGGTCGCGAGCAGTTCGCACATGCGCTGGAATCTGACCTCGTGGATTTCCTCCAGAATCGATCTGCCGGTCGCGTTCCTGAACCGTATCGTGGCCTCGCATCTCGAGCATTTCATGATTTCCATGATGTCCCCGATGCTTATCTTCATGGTGCAGGCGTGACGCCTGATAAAATCCACCGCTTCCGTCACTTTCGACTCATGGGCGATGAAAAGCCGGGTGGAGCCTCTGCGCACAATTCTCTCGGGCCTGTAGTAAACGGTTTTCGCGAGGCTGGACGGCCGCCTGATCTCGTCGATGATCATCTTTCCCAGTTCAAAACCGGCGTTTTCAAGATTCGTTTCGATGCTGGTTATTCCCGGTACGATGCCTTCGCAGAATATCTCGTCGTTATCCACGCCGACTACCGCGATTTCTCCGGGGACATGCAGCCCCGTCTGCTGCGCGATCGCCACGACTTGCTGCGCGACGGCGTCGTTCGCGGCGAAAATTCCGCACGGTTTGCGCAGCGATTTCAGCCAGGCGGAGAGATTTCCTTTGCTGAAGTTCTGCATCTTTTTCCCGGCGGACATGATCTCCTGCGAAAACACCCTGCCTCTGACGACGGACCACATCAGTTTGCGGCTGAAGGGCACGTAGGCGTAGTTGTCGAAACCGGTCTTCAGCAGTTCTTCGGCAGCCATTCTGGCCACGGCGGCGGAATCGTGGGTGAAGGACGGATGTCGCGTGCGGCCGCAGCCGGGAGGGCGGTTGAGGAACACGACCGCGCGGTTCCCGAAAACCCTGTCCGGAGGCGGAACTTCTCCGGCGCTGCAGTCCACTATGCAGCCGCCCGGATTCCAGACCTGGAGGATTTCGCCGTAGCATTCGTGTTTCTTGGGACGGGGCAGCGTGTGGACTATCCAGCCGTCCCGTCCAGCGGCTCTCTGCAGTCCGGACAGCATGGGGCGCCACACTCCGAATCTGGAAGGCTGGAAATAAAGAATGCATTTCACGGCGCCATTATATCAAAATCTGAAAGAGTGTGTTTTTTTCATTCATTCGGATATAAGGCATGAGATAGATTATGCTACAATCTGCGCCATGAAAAGATATCTCCTGATTATGGCGCCGGTTGCGGTGTCGGCGGTTGTTTCGACGGCCGCCCTGCCGTTGGTTCCGGCTCCGCGGAAGTGTACGGAAGAAGGCGGCCGTCTGGTGAAGTCCGGGCAGGTCGGACGTGATGACGCGAGATTTGTTGCGGACGCCTCGCTGCCGGCGGAAGGGTACCGCCTGAAGGTTTCCTCCGGCGGTATCGTGGTGCATCACCGCGATAAGGCCGGGGCTTTGTACGCGCTCAAGTCGCTGGAGCAGATTGCGGTCTTTACGAACGGCGTCAGCAGCGTTCCGTGCGTGGAGATCGAGGATTATCCGTCTTTCAGGTGGAGAGGCGTTCACATTGACGAAAGCCGTCATTTTTTCGGAAAGGAAACGCTCAAGCAGGTGTTGGATCTCATGGCTATGCACAAACTGAACGTTTTGCATTGGCATTTGACCGACGATCAGGGCTGGCGGCTGGAGGTGCCGGGACGGCCCGAACTCATAAAGTATGGAGCGGTGCGGCCGCAGTCGCCGGTGCATGGCGTGCGGCAGAGACGGACCGCCTCGGGAGAGCCGTACATACCGTTGAACGGTCAGGTCTACGGGCCGTTCTACTACACGCCGGCCGATGTCCGCGAAATTGTCGCCTATGCGGCAGAGCGCTGCATAACGATAGTCCCGGAAATAGAATTTCCCGGACATTTCGCGGCGGCGCTTGCCGCATATCCGGCGTTCGCGTGCAGACCGGAGAATTTTGCAGACCGTTCTCCGCGGTGCATCTGGGGAGTCGAGAAGGACGTCTTGTGCGCGGGAAACGACGAGGCGCTCAAATTTCTTGAAGATGTCCTTGACTATGTCGCAAAGGTGTTTCCGGGGGAATTTGTCCATATCGGCGGCGATGAATGTCCGGTTGTCCGCTGGCGGGACTGTAAAAAATGTCAGGCCCGGATAAAAGCGGAAAATCTCGGCGGGGTCGACGCTCTGCAGCCGTGGATCACCCGCCGCATGGAGAAGTTTCTGCGGGAAAGGGGCAAGCGGACCGTCGGCTGGGACGAATATCTCGCGGGTGACGTGCCCGAGGACGCCGTCTGCATGAGCTGGCATTCCCGCAATGATCGCCCGGTCGGTTTCGTGTCGGCGGAGGAAGCGGTAAGACGCGGACATGAAGTGGTGATGACTCCGGTCGACTGGACGTATTTTTACTGCGGACAGGAGATTCCGGACGACCCTTTTCTGTACGGTCGCGGCGATGTCGGATTGAAAAAGGTCTATGATTTCAATCCGGTGGCGGACATTCCGGAGGAATTCCGCCCGCGCATTCTGGGCGGTCAATGCTGCAACTGGAGCGAATATACGTGGAATGAATATGACCTCGGCTGGAAAATGTGGCCGCGCACGTGCGCGATCGCCGAGGCGTTGTGGACCGGAGACGGCAGGCCCGGGTACGACTGCTTTCTCGAACGGATGCGCGTGCACCGCAAAAGGCTTGTCGGGCTGGGCGTGTTCTGCGCACCGCTGCCGCCGTATCGGTGAATTCCCGGGACGTGGAATCTGAAACTGCCGCATCGGCGGGGATGAAAATGGAGGTTCTGATGAAAACGAAGATGTTTTTGGCGCTCGCGGCGTCGGTCTCTGCGGCGCAGATGTTTGCGGGCGCGGACATATCCGCCGGAAAATGGATATCTCCGGTCGGGCAGAAGGTGTATACCGGAGCGGTGAAAGACGGCGCGAGGGCGATGCCGGGCACAGCATGGTTCGCGGGCGAAATCGTCAACGAGCGTGCCGTCGTTTCGGCGAAATGGACCACGAGCGCGCTTGGCGTCTACGAAATATACGTCAACGGCAGGCGTGTAGGCGAAGAGTTCCTCAAGCCCGGATACACGCACGTGCGCAAAACGCGGTATTCGTTTTCGCACGATGTCACCGCGCTTATGAAGACGGGCGGCGGCGAGCGCAACGCGTTCGCGGCGGAAGTGGGAGCCGGGTGGTGGCGGGATAAGATCGTGACGCCCGTCAACGGAGGCGGCGGTTTCCACGGAAAGAAGAGCGCGTTCCGCGGAGTTCTGGAAGTGAAGTATGCGGACGGATCGGTGAAAAAATACGGAACCGATGCCGAGAACTGGAAGGCGGGTGTCGCAGGTCCCGTCGTCCATTCGGCGATTTTCGACGGCGAGGAATACGATGCGCGCATCGCAAGCCCCTATTACGGTGAAAATCTCGGTCGCGCGGAATTGAATCATGAATTCGCCGGAGAGGTGCATCCCTCCGACGGGGCGGAAGTCTATCTGCGGCGGGATCTGACGCTCAAACCGGTGCAGGCATATTCGTGGAAAGGCGTCACCGGCGCTGACGGAGATTCGTTCGGGCGCATAAACGTGGTGCGCAGATTCGGTGCGGACGAGATCCTTGAACTCGGCGAAGGGGAAACTCTGGTCGTCGATTTCGGGCAGAACGTGTCGGCGGTTCCGTCCTTCAGATTCAGGGCTGCGCCGGGAACGGTGCTGACGGCGCTCCCGGC